>NZ_JBHXKE010000261.1:0-12163 GCF_042722765.1 Kitasatospora sp. NPDC058406 | reverse complement strand
CCGCACCGCGCTCCCCCCCCACCACCCTCACCGGCCCGCCCCTGCGCGGCGGGACCCCCACCACCTCACCCCGGGGGCACCTCCCGCCGCGGGCCGCCCTCCACCCGAGCCGGGCCGGCGGCCGCGTCGTTGTCCGCTCCCGCGCAGGGGCGGGCGAACGCGGCCTCCGACAACGCCGGGGAGCGCGCGGACCGCGCCGGGCGGGCCCCTGCCGCCTCGCCCGGTACGAGAATGTCCGGTTATCGATCGTACCGGGAGCAGCGATGACGGTTCATCAGATGATGGCGCGTGCGGGCCCCGCCCGCGCCCTTCCGAATTAGCGATCATTCGATGAACGACCTGGAGACTGTCGTGCGCATACTCTTCACCGGCCCGGGCGCGCCCACCCACCAGTTCCCGATGGTGCCGACCGCGCAGGCCCTGCGGGCCGCCGGGCACGAGATCCTGTTCGCCGTCCCGAAGCCGTTGGAGCCGATCCGGGGGGCCGGCTTCCCGATCGTGGAGATCGGCGACGGCCGGTCCCTCAAGGACTCCTTCGAGGCCTTCGAGGGCGAGACCATGCGCTTCGCCCGGCCGGAGATGACCCAGGACGAGATCCTCGAACGGGCCGCGGCGGCCTTCGCCCACGCCTCGCGCTCCACCGTGGACGACCTGCTGGCCACCGCCGACGGCTGGGGCGCGGACCTCCTGGTCCACGACTCCTGCCTGGCCTCCGCCCAACTGGTCGGCGCCAAGCTCGGGATCCCGACCGCGCTCCAGAACTTCGGCGTCATCTCCGGCCTCTCGCTGGCCGCGCGGCTGGCAGGTCACTTCACCGACGTCTACGAGGCGTACGGGGTGGCCGCCCCGGCCGAGTCCACCGCGCTGAACGTCGTCCCGGCCTCGCTCGGCGGCGACCCGGGCGGGCTGCGGATGCGCTACCTCCCCTTCAACGGCGGCGGCGTGGTTCCGGCCGGCCTGCTGCGCCGGAGCGTCCGGCCGAGGGTCGCGGTCACCCTGGGCACCGTGGTCACGGAGGTGGACGGCGTCCACGCGATCGCCCGCCTGATCGAGGCCGCCGCCTCGGTCGACGCGGAGTTCCTGCTCGCCGTCGGCGGCGCCGACCTCAGTGACCTCGGAACCCTTCCGGACAACGTCCGCCCGCTGCCGTGGACCCCGCTGGCGGAGTTGCTGAGGGTCTGCGACGCGGTGATCCACCACGGTGGGTCCGGCAGCACGCTCACCGGCATGCAGGCCGGCGTGCCGCAGCTCATCCTCCCGCAGGGCGCCGACAGCTTCGCCGTCGCCGACGCCCTCGCCGCCACCGGCGCGGGCCTGCGCTCCGCGTCGGGCGACGTGGACGCCGCCCTGCTCGCCCGCCTCGTCGCGGACCCGGAACTCCGCGCCGGCGCGCTCCGGCTCCGCGCCGAGAACGACGCCCTCCCCACGCCCGCCGCCGTCGTCCCCGAGATCGAAGCCCTCGTCACCGCCGCCGCCCGCTGACTCCCGGGCCCCGACCGGCGCACCCGTGGCGCGGTCGCCGAAGGGTTCGAGCGGCCGGATCGTTCGCAGACGGGCGGGCTCCTGACGTGACATCGGTCACACCCGCGGCTTCGAACACCGGCCGGCCGTCGCTCGCAACACCCGAACGCGCAGGCCGCAGGCCCTGTTCGGGGTCTCGGACGAACCCGGGCCGTTCGAAACGATTCTGGCTACCGGAGGAGGATTGAGCCTAACCTGCCCGCCATGTCGAACACGCCCGGTATCCCCGGGCAGCCGGCCGCTCCGGTCGGCGATTTCGCCAAGGTCCAGCGCCAGGTGCAGCAGCAGGCGGGCGTCGGACCGGTCCACGGTGGTGGCGGCACCCTCTTCTCCGAGCCGGTCCTGGTGGTGAACCAGAAGGCCAAGCTGATCGAGCTGACCAACGAGTACTCGGTCTTCGACCAGCAGGGCGCCACCCTGGGCTCGGTGGTCCAGGTCGGCCAGAGCGGACTGCGCAAGGCGATACGGCTGCTCACCTCCCTCGACCAGTACCTGACCCACAAACTGGAGATCCGCGACGCGCAGGGCACTCCGGTGCTGCTGCTCACCCGCCCGGCGAAGTTCATCAAGTCGCGGGTGGTCGTGCAGCGTCCGGACGGCCAGGAGGTCGGCCAGATCGTTCAGCAGAACGCCATCGGGAAGATCAATTTCGCGCTGGAGGTCGGCGGACAGAAGGTCGGCGCCGTCAAGGCGGAGAACTGGCGGGCCTGGAACTTCTCCATCGTCGACGGGACGGACACCGAGATCGCCCGGATCACCAAGACCTGGGAGGGCCTGGCGAAGACGATGTTCACCACGGCCGACAACTACGTGCTCCAGATCCACCGCCCGCTCGCCGACCCGCTGCTCAGCCTCGTCGTGGCGACCGCGCTGACCGTGGACACGGCGCTGAAGCAGGACGCCCGCGGCTTCGGATAGCCGTTGCCCGCACGGTGTTCACGGCCCCGCCTCCCGACCGGGAGGCGGGGCCGTGCACGTGGAACCGCCGTGTGTGGCGTCGGTGTCGGCCTCGGCTTCGAGAGCAGTCGTTCGAGAGCAGTCAAATGACTGATGCCGCCCGTGCGGCCCCGACGGCACAGTGGAGTTGCTCCGGGGGCGGACACGCCGGAGCGACACCCCTGGCAGCCGGCGCGGACGCGCCGGTCAGGGCCGACGGAGAAGGCGGAGGAGATCATGAGGAACCTGAGGCGAACGGTGATGCGGGTGGCGGTGGGCGCTGCCGCGCTGGTCGGGGCGGTCACCGCCACGACGACGAGTGCGAACGCCTACGTCCTCACCGACATTCAGACCGGATCCGGCAAATGCCCCGCCAACTGGGTGTGCCTGTGGAGCGAGAACAACTTCGTCAGGGGGAATCCGGCGAGCGGGTACGACTACGGGGCCGTGGGTTCGGACCAGAACGTCTCGGACATGGGGAAGTTCACCTACGAGAGCAAGCTCTTCCGCTGGAAGGGCATGCAGGATTCCGCCTCCTCGGTCGTGAACAACACGGGGAGCAGCATCTGCTTCTACGAGCACAACGGGTACTCCGGACTGGAGTTCAGGATCGGTCCCTCGGAGAAGTGGGCCTCCGTCCCGTCGTGGATCAACGACAGGATCAGCTCCTTCAAGTTCTGCTGATCCGGCCCCGTCGGCCCTGTGGACGACGAACGAACCGGTATCCACCAACCCACTGAGTCAACCACCCGAAGCACAGGATCGGCACGGTCGGGCCGAATCCGGAAGAGAGGGACCATGTTCTCGAAAAGCACGATGACGAGGCTCGGAGTGTGTGCTGCTGCCGCGGCCGGGCTGTTCGTGGCCACGGCGACGTCCGCGAGCGCCACCAGTGTCTTCGACATCGGCCACGGGGCCGGCTCGTGCCCCAGCGGCTACGTCTGTCTGTGGTCGGAAGGCAACTTCATTCAGGGGAAGTTCGTCTATGACCACAAGTTCGGGTCCTTCGCGTCGAACCAGAACGTCAGTGACATGGGAAAGCTCGCCCGGAGCTCCACCGGGGACAAGGGCATGCAGGACGTCACGTCGTCGGTGCTGAACAACACGGGGAGCAGCATCTGCTTCTACGAGAACAACGGGTACTCCGGCCTGGAGTTCAAGATCGGCCCCGGGGAGCACTGGCCCTCCGTCCCGTCGTGGATCAACGACAGGATCAGCTCCTTCAAGTACTGCTGACGCTTCCCGGACCTGAACGGACGGTAAGGAAATTGCCCAAGAATTCGGTCAGGCTCGGACTGTGTGCCGCCGCCGTCATCGGACTGATCATGACGGCGGCGCCGTCCGCGAGCGCCACCACGATCCTCGGCATCGGGCAGGGCGCCGGAGCGTGCCCCGGCAATCACGTCTGCCTGTGGTCCGAGAACGACTATGTCGGCGCCACCAGCGGCTCCAAGTTCGGGTCGATCGCGTCGGACCAGAACGTCGCGGACATGGGGAAGCTGAAGCGGGACGGAGCCCTGTGGACGGGGATGCAGGACACCGCGTCGTCGGTGCTGAACAACACGGGGAGCAGTATCTGCTTCTACGAGCACAACGGGTACGGAGGGCTGGAGTTCAGGATCGGCCCCCGGGAGCACTGGCCCTCCGTGCCGTCGTGGATCAACGACAGGATCAGTTCCTTCAAGTACTGCTGACGGGTCGTTGATCCCGCAGTCCGCAACGGGGCGGTCGCGCTCGCGGGTCACGCCCCTGCCGGGCCGGGGTGACCGCGGGTCGCGGCCGTCAGCGCTTCCAGACCGTCGCGCGCGGAATCGCCGGCGCGCCGGGCACGTCGACCAGGGTGGCGTGCCCGGCGATCACTCCCGCCTCGTTGACGAGGGAGGTCCGGGCCGTCCGGCGGGAGGGGCGGACGGCCTCGGCCTCGTGCGCGGGCGGGTGCGGTCAGGGACCGCCGGTCAGAGGAGTTGGAAGGACCACTCCTGCTTCCAGCCGCCCTCGCAGGTCCACACCCCGAGCTGCTTGTGGTCGGAGTCGTGGGTGAGGCAGTTGTCGTCGTCGATCCGGATCCGGTACTTGCCGTCGCCGAGGCTGACGAACTCCCACTTCTGGTTGGGGGTGTTGCCCCACGCCTGCTGTTCGGCGACGTAGGTGTCCGGGTTCTCGGTGAGGTTGAACCCGAGGTCGTTGACGATCCGGTAGCGGTCCCCGCCCAGCGGCTTGACCGTCCAGGTGGACCCCTTGTACCCCAGGATCCCGCCCAGGATCGGCGCACCCCAGCTCGCGGTCTCGTTGGGCGCCGTCGCGCCCAGCCCGTTGGAGAGCTTCAGGAACAGCGGCCGCTCGGTCGGGACGCGGGAGCCGCCTCCGGTCGGGGGCTTCGGGTTCGTCGGATCGGTGGGGCCGGTCGGGTCGGTCGGTGTGATCACGCCGCCGGACGTGGACTCGAGCACCCATTCCTGCTGCCATCCCCGCTTGCACGTCCACACGCCGAGTTGCTTGAAGTCGGAGTCGTGGGCGAGGCAGTCGTCGTCGGAGATCCGGATCTGGTACTTCCCGTTGCCGACTCCGACGAGTTCCCACTTCTGCCGGGAGGAGTTGCTCCACGGCTGGAGCTCGGCCAGGTAGCCGCTGCTCTCGGTGAGCTCCAGTCCGTAGGAGCTGGTGATCCGGTAGCGGCCGCCGCCCACCGGGGCGACCTTCCACTTGGACTCGTTGCCGCCCCGGAGCCCGGCGACGACCGCCGCCCCGGCGGAACCGCCGACCGGGACGGCGCCCAGCCCGTTGTCGAGCTTGAGGAACATGTCGGCGCCGTTGCCGGGCTGGGTCGGGCCGGTGGTGGGCGGGGTGCCGCCCCAGGCCCAGTTCTGGTTGGGCGCGGTCCGGTTGTCCTCGGAGCCGCAGGCCCAGGCCGCCACCGTGCTGCCGTTGGCGGTCCGGCCGCTCAGGTCGTCGATGCAGACGTCCCTGGACCGGTCGTCCTGGTCCGTCATGTGCCGCAGACTGCCGCCGGGCGACATGTGCCAGCGCTGACCGGGGATCTCCAGGCAGTCCCAGACCTGGAGCCTGGTCCCGTTCGCGGTCCTGTTGGCCTCCAGGTCCAGGCACTTGCCGTTGGCGGCCCGGAGCTTGTAGCCGTTGTAGGTCCACCTCTGCGCGTCACCGCCGTTGCACTCCCACATCTGGACGGGGGTGCCGTTCGCGGTGCCGTTGCCGCTGACGTCCAGGCAGGCGTGGTAGCCGGGGCCGCTGGAGTCGGGGGTCAGGCTGCCGGTCCTGGTGGCGTGGCCGGACCGGGCGGGGAAGTGGATGGTGCGCACGTCGCCGTCGCACCTGTAGGGCCGCGCGGTGTTCGCCCGGCAGGTCCACGGCTCCTTCTTGACGCCGTCGCCGTCGTTGCCGACGAACGCCCAGTTCATGTAGCCGCCGTCCCCCCGGTTGCGGAAGGTCGAATCCCCCTGGAAGACCCATATCCGGAATTTGTCGTAACCGGAGGGTTCCTTTTTCTCCTTGTCCAGGAAATGGTTGAGTTTGTAGGTGGTGTCGAGCAGCACCCCCTTCATGTCGGTCTTGTGCTCGTTCGTGAACCACTCGGTGTCGTACAGGTCGGTGCCCACGGTCTTGAACACCATGACGTTGAACCCCGGGAACTTGGCGCTCAACTTCGCCGCCGTGTTCTGGGTGAACTCCGCGTTGTCCAGCTTGTTGACGTTGGCGGCGTTGTGCATGAGCTTGATCATGTCGAAGGTGGAGCTGATCAGCGAGGACATGCAGTTGCCGCCGCCCGGAACGGCCGGGGTTCCGCAGGTCCTGTCCACGGGGAAGTTCGCCGCCGGAGCGGCCTCGGCCCGCACACTCGGACCGGAGACCACGGCGAATGCGGCGACCGCGAGGGCCAGCGAGCGTTTCAGGCGGGACAGGGGTTTCACGTCGTCATCATCCTTCTTCTCGACCGAGAGATATTTCTCTTCTCGACAGAGACGGATGCTAGACCCCGGAATCCTCCGGCCCGCGACTCCTGACGGCATCCATACGACGGGGCCGGCCGGACTGCCCTTTCGTGCACGACCCCGGTCCGCCGGGTTCTGCGGACCGGCCTCGATACCGGTGACGTCAGGATTGCCGCCGACGGCCCGTGCGCCCGCCCCGGCCCGCGCGCGGGCCGGGCCGGGCCGGGAACGACCGGCGGCCGTGGCCGCCGGTCGTGGTGGGGGCGAGCCGGGGCCGCCGGTTCAGCAGGAGCAGCCCCAGTGCGGGGTGGGCGCGGTCGCCGGGTCGGCCGCCGGGGGCTCGGAGGCCCGGCCGGTCGGTGCGGGCGGGTGGACGGTGGCGCCGGCCTTGATGGTCTCGACGACCTCGATGTCGCGGATCTCCTCCGGATCGACGGTCAGCGGGTTGGCGCTGAGGACGACCAGGTCGGCGAGCTTGCCGACCTCGATGCTGCCCTTGCGGTCCTGTTCGCCGTACTGGTGGGCGGCGTTGATCGTGATCGCGCGGACGGCGTCCAGGGGCGACACCCGGTGCTGGGGCCCGAGGACGGCGCCGGTGCGGGTGCGCCGGGTCACCTGGCTGGACAGCACGGCGATCGAGTTCGGCAGGGCGACCGGCGCGTCGTGGTGCGAGGTGTAGCGCAGGCCCCGGTCGAGCGCCCAGCGGGCGGGGGAGATGGCCTCCGCCCGCTCCTCGCCGAGGACCACCGAGCGGTACCAGTCGCCCCAGTAGTAGGTGTGCATCGAGAAGAAGGAGGGCACGATCTCCAGCCGGGCGAACGCCTCGACCTGCTCCTCGCGGGCCGTCTGCGCGTGGATCGCCACGGTCGGCCGCCGCCCCGGCCCGGCGGCCTCGACCGCCCGGAGGAACTGGTCGATCGCCGCGTCGCCGTTGACGTGCGCCAGGACCTGCCAGCCCCGCTCGACCGCCGTGCCGACCTGCTTGGCGACCACCGCGTCGTCCGGCACCGTCGGGTACCCGCTGTAGCCGTCCGGCTGCCCGGCCGGCGGCGTCAGGTACGGCTTGGTCAGCCACGCGGTGCGCCCCTGCGGCGAGCCGTCGAGGACCAGCTTCACCCCGGCCGCCCGGACGCGGTCGACGTACGTGTCGCTCACGCCGATCGGGTCGTCCAGCGCGGAGGCGAGGGCATCCTCGGCCTTCACGTACGCGACCACGTCGACCGGGAGCAGCACGGCGGCTGCCGTGTCCCGCAGGGCCTTGAGGTTGGCGAGGTTGGTGCCGCCCTCCTGCACCGTGGTGAAGCCGAAGGCCGCCGCGGTGGCCGCGCCCGTGACGAACAGCGCCCGCAGTTCGCGTTCCGGCAGCCCCGCGAGTGCCGATTCCGAGGCCGGGGTGAACGCCTTCTCCTCCAGGACGCCGTCGGGCTCGCCGTACGAGGGCGGGACGGCGAGTTCCCGCCGCCGGATCACCCCGCCCTCGGGGTCGCGCGTGGCGGCGGAGAAGCCGAGCAGCCGCAGGCCGAGGCTGTTCACCGCGCCGAGGTGGAACGACTGGTGGATGGCCAGCACCGGGCGCTCCGTGGACACTTCGTCGAGGTCGTCGCGGGTGGGGTGCCGGCCCTCGTCGAGCATCGCGTCGTCGTACCCGAACCCGATGATCCACGCGGAGTCAGTCCCCGTCGGGCCGTCGGCCCAGGCGCGCAGCTTGTCCTTCAGCGAGCCGATGTCGGTGACGTCGCCGTCCGGCGCGGCCAGCAGGTTGGCGATGACGGTCTGCAGGCCGATGCCGCCGAGGTGTCCGTGGGCATCGATGAACCCGGGCAGGAGGGCGCGGCCTTCGAGGTCCCGTACGACGGTCCGCGGGCCGCTCCAGTGTTCCGCCTCCTTCCGGGTGCCGACGAAGACGATCGTGCCGTCCTTGACGGCCACCGCTTCGGGCGACGCGTCGCTGTGCTCGGCGACGGTGACGATCTCGCCGCCGTGGAGGATGAGGTCGGCCTGTTCGGCCATGCGGGTCTCCCGTTCGGTAGGGGGTGCGAAACCAGGTCCCAACCTAGGAGCCCGGTGGCCGAACGTCGTTGAGAACGGCCGACGTTCACCGGGACGGGTCAATCACCTGCCGGTCCCGCCGGGCCCGGCCGCCACGCGGTCCTCCGGCGCCCGCCGCCCCCGGTGGGGGGAATCCGGCCACCGGGCCACGCCCGTGACGGCCGGCGGCCGGAACTCGCCTGCGGTCGGCCGCTCGAGGGAGGCGGCGGTGGGCGTGGCCACCACCGGGCCGCGGACCGGGTGATCGGTACAACTGCCTTCACCTCCAGTGTACTTGTCGGCCCTTCCGTGCGCGGACCCTCGGCGGGCCGCCCTCGCTCGACCGGGCCGCGCCTCCCGGGATTGGTCCAGACCTATTGACGGGCCTCGCCACCCCTTCTACGATCCGGTCCGGCACAGCCCCACATGTCCCCACCTCACCCAGAGCCGGGCGTCACGCCCCCACGCGTCGGTCATGTCCATGGCGCTCGGCGGGAAGGGAGCACAACATGTTCCGTCGGAGGTCCCGTACTCCGCGTCTGTCGGGCGATTCCCGCCCTGGTGCGAACCCCGGCCGCCTCGAAGGCGACCGGGCCGGGAGCGAGTCGTCCCGAACCCCCCGCCCGCAGCGGGCGGCCGTGGAGCGCGCATCGCACGTGAACCGGACCGGCCGCACCCGGCCCGGACCGGCCGTCCTGCGGCGCTCCCTCGCCGGGATGAGCGCCGCGGCCGTCATCGGCGCCGGCCTCGCGGTGGCCGGCACCGTCACGGCCGGGGCCGTCACCCCCAACCTGGTGGCCAACTCCGGATTCGAGAACGGACTCGCCGACTGGACCTGTTCCGGCGGATCCGGCGCGGCCGTCGGCAGCCCGGTCCGCTCCGGCACCTCCGCGCTCAAGGCGACGCCGACCGGCCTGGACAACGCCCAGTGCGCCCAGACCATCAGCGTGCAGCCCAACTCCCAGTACACGCTGAGCGCGTACGTCCAGGGCAGCTACATCTACCTGGGCGCCACCGGCACCGGCCTCACGGGCACCACCTCCACCTGGACGCCGAGCAGCTCGTCCTACAGCCAGCTCAGCGTGGCCTTCGCCACCGGGGCGAACACCACCTCGGTGACCGTCTTCCTGCACGGCTGGTACGGGCAGCCCGCGTACCACGTGGACGACGTGTCGCTCGCCGGCCCCGGCGGCAACAGCCCGTCGCCGACCACTCCGACGACGCCGCCCACCACGCCGCCCACGACGCCTCCGACCACCCCTCCCACGACACCCCCCACCACGCCGCCCACGACACCGCCCACGACGCCTCCGACCACGCCTCCGACCACGCCGCCGGGTGACACCTGCCCGACGAAGCCCAAGCCGTCGGGCAAGGTGCTGCAGGGCTACTGGGAGAACTGGGACGGTGCCGCGAACGGCGTGCACCCCGGCATGGGCTGGGTCCCCATCACGGACAGCCGGATCGCCGCGCACGGCTACAACGTCATCAACGCCGCCTTCCCGGTGATCCTCTCGGACGGCACCGTCCTGTGGCAGGACGGCATGGACGCCGGCGTCAAGGTCTCGACCCCGGCCGAGATGTGCCGGGCCAAGGCCGCCGGCGCCACGCTCCTGATGTCGATCGGCGGTGCCGCCGCCGGCATCGACCTCAGCTCCAGCACCGTCGCCGACAAGTTCGTGGCGACCGTCGTCCCGATCCTCAAGAAGTACAACTTCGACGGGATCGACATCGACATCGAGACCGGCCTGTCCGGGAGCGGCAACATCAACACCCTGTCCGCCTCCCAGTCCAACCTGATCCGCATCATCGACGGCGTCCTCGCCCAGATGCCCGCGGGCTTCGGTCTGACGATGGCCCCCGAGACCGCGTACGTCACCGGCGGCAGCGTCACCTACGGGTCGATCTGGGGCTCCTACCTCCCGATCATCAAGAAGTACGTCGACAACGGTCGACTGTGGTGGCTGAACATGCAGTACTACAACGGCAGCATGTACGGCTGCTCCGGTGACTCCTACCAGGCCGGCACCGTCCAGGGCTTCACCGCGCAGACCACCTGCCTGAACAACGGCCTGGTCATCCAGGGCACCACGATCAAGGTGCCGTACGACAAGCAGGTGCCCGGCCTGCCGGCCCAACCCGGCGCCGGCGGCGGCTACATGGCGCCGGGCCTGGTCAGCCAGTCGTGGAACGCGTTCAGCGGTTCGCTGAAGGGGCTCATGACGTGGTCGATCAACTGGGACGGTTCCAAGGGCTGGAGCTTCGGCGACAACGTCAAGTCCCTCCAGGGCCGTTGATGTCCCGCTGATGTCCCGCTGATTCCGGGGGCTCCGGTGCGCCGTTGCGCGCCGGAGCCGATCACCGACCGAAACCACCCCTGCGGGTGATCCGAGGCCGCCGAGGGCCCGGATCACCCGCAGGGGTGTGTGCTTCGCAGGGGAAATTTGCAGGGGAAGGGCGGGGCGACCGCGGCTGTCAGGTGTCGGAGTAGCTGAGGTCTCCGACCGTCCAGGCGTTGACGTCCTCGATGGCGATGCGGTACATGCCCCCGGTGTGGGGCAGCGCGAAGTCGCCCTGGAGGATCTTCGCCCGGTGGAGGTGGAGGTGGGTGGGGCGTGCGGGCGGGCCGTCTGCGGGCTGGGCGAAGAGGGCGGCGAACGGCTTCAGGTGATCGGACGCCTGGAGGACCTCCGCCACCCGCTCCCACCACAGGGTCACCGGCGCGAGCCTGCCGGTGATGACCGCGCCTGGGACCACCACGGTCAAGGACATCTGGTTGCTGTGCTCGGATTCGACCATCGCGGCGATGTCGACGAGCAGCCCGTCGGGGTTCGACATGACTCCCAGCCTAGGACACCGTGCCGGGGCCGCCTAGCCTTGCCCGGGGTGGTCTCCACGGCGCTGCCACGGCGCGGCGTTCCCACGGCGTGACCCGTGGGCGTGCCGCCGGCCGATCGGCCGGACGCCCGGCGTCGACGACCGCCGGTGCGTCGGCCGGAGCCGGAGGGACGGGATGAACGGCGAGGTGAGGCGCCGGGTCAGAGCTTGTGCATCGAGGTGTAGGGCTGGGTGATGCGTTCCTGTCGGGATCCGAAGTCGACGAGAACCGCGATGTCGCTGTCGCCCTCGACCCCGATGGCCCGGCCGAGGCCGAACGTGTCGTGGCTGACGCGGTCACCGACGGCGAAGTGTTTGCGCGGCGCTTCGACCCGGGCCTTGAAGGGGCTGGTGGGCAGGTGGCGGTGGACTGCTGCAGATTTCCTCATCCCTTCCAGTATGCGCCGGATATCGCGGGGGTGGGACTTTCCCGAAGCATTCGGGTTGCGCGGGCCGTAACGCCGCGTGTGCCGACGGAACTCCCCGGAACGGGGCGGGGGCGCCGGCCGGGGTGGGCCGGACGGGCCCGGGCGGGCCCGGGGCGCGCCCTGGGGGGGCTGTCGCGGCGACGCCGGGCGCGCCGCACCCGGGCGAGTCGCGCCCGCCCCGGAGGGCCGCGGGCTCGGACGGTGCGGCTGACCGCACCAACAGGCCTACCCCCGGAGTGCGTTGGCCGTCCCGGCGCCCCGGTGCCGGCGACCCCGGGGCGAGGTGTCGAAAAACCCGGGGCGAAATATCCGCCCGCAGCGGGCCGGGGCCTGCTAGAGTCGTGGGTGGTGGATTAGTGGTTGGGCTGAAACATTTTTGGGGGGGATGGTTTATAGTAGGACGACGATTTTTTTAAGGTTAAATAC
>NZ_JBHXKE010000260.1:0-12191 GCF_042722765.1 Kitasatospora sp. NPDC058406 | reverse complement strand
GCTAAGCCTCACAGCGCCGATGGTACTGCAGGGGGGACCCTGTGGGAGAGTAGGACGCCGCCGAACAATCATTGTGAAGAACCCCCGTCCGGGATCCGGACGGGGGTTCTTTGCGTTTCCGGGGAATTCCGGACGAAGGGATCAGCCGTAGATGCCGGCGTAGAGGTCCTGGATCTGGTCGGCGGTGGGCACGGCGGGATTGTTGGCGGGGGAGCCGGAGGCCAGGGCCTGCTCGGCCATGAGGGGCGTCAGGCGGGTCCAGGCCTCCTGGTCGATGCCGTGGGCGCGGGGCGTGGGCACGTCCAGGTCGTGGCAGAGGCCGCGGAGCGCGTCGACGAGCTTCCCGGTGGCCACCTCGTCGGCGTCCGTGGCGGTCGCGGCTCCCAGGGCACGGGCGCAGTCGGCGTATCGGCCGGGCGCCGCGTGCACCGAGAAGGCGGTCACGGCGGGGAACAGCATCGCGTTCGACAGACCGTGGGCGACGTGGAAGTGGGCGCCGATCGGACGGCTCATGCCGTGCACGAGGGCGACGCTGGAGTTCGAGAAGGCGATGCCGGCCTGGGTCGCGGCGAGCATCATGGCCTCGCGGGCCCGAACGTCCGAGCCGTCGGTGTAGGCGGGGCGCAGGTGGCGGCCGATGGTGCCGATCGCGGTGAGGGCGAGGCCGTCGGAGAAGGGGTTGGCCTTGCGGCTCACGTACGCCTCGACGGCGTGGGTGAGCGCGTCGATGCCGGTGTCGGCGGTCAGCCGGGACGGCATCGACATGGTCAGCTCCACGTCGACCACGGCGGCGATCGGCAGGAACGCGGGGCCCAGACAGAGCATCTTCTCGTCCGTGCCGCTGTCGGTGATGACCGTGAACTGGGTCGCCTCCGATCCGCTGCCGGCGGTGGTGGGGACCGCGATCACCGGGAGCGCCGGGCCGAGGTTGACGCGCGGCGCCTTGTAGTCGCGCATGTGACCGCCCTGCACGCCGAGGAGGGCGAGGGCCTTGGCGGTGTCCATCGGGCTTCCGCCGCCGAACCCGATGACCGAGTCCGCCTCGTGGTCGTGCAGAGCCTTCAGTCCCGGGGCGAGGGAGTCGGTCGTCGGGTCGGGCACGGTGTCGGAGAACAGCCGCGGGCTGAGTCCGGCCTTGAGCAGGGCCGCCGCAAGGCGTTCCGCCGCACCGCTTCCGACCAGGTACGCATCCGTGACGAGGAGCGGCCGGCTCAGCCCCAGCCCCGCGATGACGTTGCCGAGTTCCTCGGCGGCGCCGCGGCCGACGCGCATGATCCGTGGCAGGGACAGGCTGGCAACCATGGAGAACCCCTCAACGCTGGGAGGAACTTGGGGAGGAACCTCGGAAGGAACCGGGGGACGGACGGCGGCCGGGTACGCCGGCCGGGAAGGTTCGACTGTGACCCCCGTGAGGTTGTGCGTTCAATCGCCAATCGTGCAGACGAGGTGTGCGGAAATGCAGATACGCTGATCGCGTGCGCTCCCGTTCCCGTCCGGTCGGTGATGATCCGGCTCCGGCTCCGGCGCAGGTCCCGCCCACGCGGACGGACCGTAGCGGTCTCGATCCGCGCAGACTCCGCGCGGACGACCTGCGTTACCTGCTCGCGGTCGCCCGTACGGGGCGTCTGGTGACCGCCGCCGAGGTACTCGGGGTGGACCACACCACCGTGTCCCGTCGCATCACCGCACTGGAGAAGAGCCTCGGGGTGCGGCTGATGGAACGCGGTGCGGAGGGCTGGGCCCTGACGGACGCCGGGAAGGCCGTCTCCGCGAGCGCCCGCACGATCGAGGACGCCCTCGTCCGCGTCGTCGACGCGGTGTCCGGTCAGGACGCGCCGTCACTCCTCGGCACCGTCCGGGTCAGCGCTCCGGACGGCTTCGGCACCGTCTTCGCCACCCCGGCCCTGGCCCGGGTGCGCCGGCGCCACCCCCGACTGCACGTCGAACTCATCACCGCAACCCGTCAGTTGAACCTTCGACCGGCCGGCTTCGACCTCACCCTGACCATCGGCAGGCCGCCGAGGAGCCGTCTGGTGACCGAGCACCTCACCGACTACGCGCTGGGGCTGTACGCCAGCGACGAGTACCTCGCGCGGTGCGGGCCCCCCGGCGAGGTCGCCGACCTGCGCGAGCATCCGCTGATCTTCTACATCGAGTCGATGCTCCAGGTCGGCGACCTCGACATCGAACGTCATCTTCCGGGCATGACACCCGCGTTCTCCTCCACCAACGTCTTCGCCCAGCTCGAAGCCACCCGGGTGGGTGCCGGGGTCGGTGTGCTGCCGGCCTTCCTCGCCGATCGGGCCGGGTTGCGGCGGCTGCTGGTCGACGAGGTCGACATCCGACTGCCGATCACGCTGGCCGTGCGACGGGAAGCGGTGACCCACCCCGCCGTCCGGGCCGTGCGCGACGCCCTGCACCACGAGGTGGCCGACCGCACCGCCGAACTGCTCCCGGGGGAGTCCGGCCGCACGCCCCGGTCGAACGCGCGCCTGCTCTGACGGGCGGCGGGGACGGGCGACGGCGGCGGTAACGGGTGACGGGTGACGGGTCCGACGGCGCACGTGACGGGGGGTGTCCGGTAGGGCCCACCGACGTCGGTGCCGCGCGAGCGCGCAGGTCAGGAGCAGGGCCGGTGGCGCGCGGGACGCCCGGCGGCCACGAGAATGGTGCGGACGATTCCACGGAAGTACAGAGAAAGTGAACCCCCACATGGACCTCGGCGTGCGCTGGAAGCTGCACGGTGACGGGCGGACGCCCGCACCGGGAGCGGTCGTCCGCCCCGACGAACGACTCTCCTGGCCACGGACGGCAGGGCTCGGCGCCCAGCACGTGGTGGCCATGTTCGGCGCGAGCTTCGTGGCGCCCGTGCTGATGGGGCTCGACCCCAACCTGGCGATCATGATGTCCGGCGTCGCGACCGTCATCTTCCTGCTGGCGACCCGCGGCCGGGTGCCCAGCTACCTCGGCTGCTCGCTGTCCTTCGTCGGCGTGGCCGCGGTGATCCGGGCGCAGGGCGGTACCAGTGCCACGGTCACCGGCGCCGTGTTCGTGGTGGGCGTGGCGCTGTTCCTGGTGGGCCTGGCGGTCCAGCGGTTCGGGGCACGGATCATCCACGCCGCGATGCCCCCGATCGTCACCGGCGCCGTCGTCATGCTGATCGGCTTCAACCTCGCGCCCGTCACCGCCTCGACCTACTGGCCGCAGGACCAGTGGACGGCGTTGCTGGTGATGTCGTTCACCGGGTTGGCCGTGGTGTGCCTGCGGGGCTTCTGGTCGCGCGTGGCGATCTTCCTCGGGCTGCTCTTCGGGTACGGGATCTCCTGGCTGTTCGACCGGATCTTCGGGAAGATCCACTCGGTGGACGCGAGCGGACAGCTCACCGACCACTGGCGTCTGGACCTGTCGGGCGTGGGCACGGCGGACTGGATCGGCCTGCCCGCCTTCCACGGCCCCTCCTTCCAGTGGTCCGCGATCCTGGTGGCCCTGCCCGTGGTGATCGCGCTGGTCGCGGAGAACGCCGGGCACGTCAAGGCGGTCGGGGAGATGACCGGTGAGACCTTGGACGACAAGCTGGGCACCGCGATCTCCGCGGACGGCGTCGGCTCCATGCTCTCCACCGCGCTCGGCGGCCCGCCGAACACCACCTACTCCGAGAACATCGGCGTCATGGCCGCCACCCGTGTGTACTCCACCGCCGCCTACTGGGCGGCCGCCGGCTTCGCGCTGCTGTTCGGAATCTGCCCGAAGTTCGGTGCCGTCGTGGCCGCGGTCCCCGGCGGGGTCCTCGGCGGCATCACCGTCATCCTGTACGGCATGATCGGCCTGCTCGGCGCGCAGATCTGGACCAAGTCCGGCGTGGACCTGCGCAACCCGCTGAACCTCGTGCCGGCCGCCGCGGGCATCATCATCGGGGTCGGCAACGTCACCATGACGTTCACCGACACCTTCAGCCTCAGCGGCATCGCGCTGGGGACCGTGGTCGTCATCACCGGCTACCACGTGCTGCGAGCGCTGGCGCCCGCGCACCTCAAGACGCAGGAACCCCTGCTGGACGCGGGCACCTCCTCGTACGACGCGGGCACGGAGGACTCCGGAGAACCCGGCGGGGCGCCGCCGCGCAGCTGACCGCTTCCGCGGCGGCCTTCCGGGTGGCCTCGGCCTCCCGCGTCGTCGCGTCCGTGTGCCGTCCCGCCACGGCCGACGACAGGTGCGGGCGAAGCCCACGGCGTGGGCCCGGGGAGCCGGACCGGTGGAGTCCCGGTCGGTCAGCCGGTGTGCGCGGCCCGGTCGCAGTGCGGGCAGACCTTCCCGCTCCCGTGCCACTTGGGCGGGTACCAGGAGGAGCCGGGTTCGGCCGGGCGGTAGTCCACGGCCTGCATCCGTCGGGTGTCGGCACCGCACAGGGTGGAACCACCGGGAGCGCCGGGCACGGACGGGTCGGCCCCGGCCGCGTGCACGGCGCGCACGCCCTCGACGTACTCGTCGGCGGCGCCGCCGAAGGGGGCCACCCGCTGGAGCTCCGGTTCGAGGAGCACGATGAGTCTCATCACCCCACCTTCGTGGTGAGGACGGCCGCGCGCACCCGTAACGCGCCCCGGGGAGGAGAAAGCCGGTCCTGGCCTCCTTCTCCGAAAGCGAAAGCGGGAGCGGGAGCGGAAGCGGCAGGGGTCGGTGAGGTCGAGGGCGCTCTCGACCGGGGAGCGCCCACGGCACCCGGGGGCCGCCGCCGTGACCGCGGAGACCTTGCCCCCGGTGCCCGCGGTCGACCGGTGGGAGTGCCCGAAAGGGCCGCTGCCGGTCGGCCTGCTGGCCCGACCGGCCGTCAGGTGGTCGAATCGACGGATGCGTTCGGGCCGGCCGGCCCGGGCGGCGTCCGTTTCCGCCACTCATCCACCCGGGAGAGGCATGTCCTTTCTGTCCCACCACCGCAGGACCGCCGTCGGAGTCGTGGCCCTCACCACGCTCGCGATCGCGGCCGGTTCGGTCACCGCGAGCAGCTCGGCCGCCGCCGCGGGCAAGGTCCTGTGGACCCCCAGCACCAGCAAGGGCCCGTCCTCCTTCGCCGCCGTCCAGTGCGCGTCGGGTGACTTCGGCGTCGTCCAGGACTCCGCCAAGGGCAGCGTGTGGCGGGCGTTCCAGGCCGCGGGCGCGGAGCGCTGCGAGACGCTCGGCCCCGACCTGAAGGAGGGGGACACCTTCTACCTCGGCTGGTCGTCCAAGGTGGACATCCAGGACACGAACAGCCGTTACGTCTTCCAGCTCAAGTGCTCGCCGAGCACCGGTACGGCGAACCACCCGATCGAGATCGACGCGACGGCCGGGCGCATCCGCCTCCAGGAGTGGGACACCGAGCACGTCGCCCACACGCTGTGGACCGCGCCGACCGCCAACAACCAGTGGCACTCCTACGCGCTGAAGATCCGCCTGGGCCGCACCGACGGCACCATCGACTTCTGGTTCGACGGGGTGAAGCAGTCCTTCACGACCGGCTCCGGCACCTTCAGGGGCACCACGTGGGACGGCACCCGCAACTACCTCAAGTGGGGTTCCTACCACCTCTCCTCGGGGGCCGCGACGAACACCTTCACCAGCCCGGTCATGGCGACCACGCTGGAGACGGCCACCGCCGGCTCGTGACGGACGGACCGCGCGCCGCGGCGGTCCGCGGACGGCGGCCCGCCGCCCGGGGAAGGCGGGGAGGCCGTCCGCTCAGTCCGTCTGCTCAGTCCGTCCCGGTGGTGAGGCGGACGCGGTCGGGGTCCGCGCCGTGGAAGGTGGCGAGGGCCCGTGCTTCGGCGTGGACCTCGTCCCGCTCCGGGGCGGACAGGGGGCGCAGCGCGGTGACGGTGAGCTGTTCGTCGCGCAGGGTCCAGGTGGCGGCGACGCGTCCGTCGACGAGGACGGCGCGTCGGCCGGCGACGGAGAGGCCGAGGTGGGCGTCGTCGATGATGCGGCTGCGGTCCTGGTAGCCGAGGATCGCGTTGTCGAAGGCCGGGAGGAAGCGGACGGGTGCGGGGGTGTCCGGGTCCGGGCGCGGCGCGTCGGGCAGGTCGAGCAGTTCGCGGCCGCGTTCGTCGCGGAAGGTGACGAGTTCCCCGCGGACGGCCTTGACCGCGGCGGGCAGTCCGGCGAGTCCGCACCAGGCACGGAGGTCCGCGGTGGCGGCGGGGCCGTGGGCGGCGAGGTAGCGCCGGACGAGCCGGCGCCCGACGGGATCGCTCTCGTCGGGTGAGAGCGGCGGGATCTCGCGCCCCAGCCAGGCGGCCAGGGGCAGGTTGCGGACGCCCGCGGTGGTGCGCCACAGGCCGCGGGGCGGGAGCTGGGCCATCGGGACGAGGGCGGCGACGAGCACCTCGCCCAGGGCGCGGCGCGGGGGCGCGGGCCAGCGGCCTTCGACTTCCCGGACGAGTTCGGTCATGGTGCGGGGTTGCGCGTCGGCCATGACCGCCCTTCCTGCGGCGGCGAGTTCGTCCAGGTCGACGCCCGCGAGCTCGCGCCG
This sequence comes from Kitasatospora sp. NPDC058406, assembly GCF_042722765.1. Classification (NCBI taxonomy): domain Bacteria; kingdom Bacillati; phylum Actinomycetota; class Actinomycetes; order Kitasatosporales; family Streptomycetaceae; genus Kitasatospora; species Kitasatospora sp. NPDC058406. The sequence continues at coordinate 5,689 of NZ_JBHXKE010000260.1, read as the reverse complement.
GTAGGCGGCCGTCGACCGCTGGCGCAGCATGGCGTCGTGGCGTGCCCGCCAGGCCAGCGCGTCGTCGGCGGTGACGAGGTGGACGGTGCGGCGCATCAGGTGCGTGCGTACGACCGTGCGCCCGGTCAGTGCGTCGTCCAGGTCCTGTGGCCGGAACGCCCTCAGCCGGGACCACAGGCCCGTGAACGGTTCCTGGGGTTCCTGCGCCTGCAGGCCGCACAGGTGCGCCACGGCGTCGCGGACGGGCGTGTCCTCGCGCGCGAGCAGGTACTGGCGGGCGAGGGCGGCGCGGTTGAGGGCGCGGGTGCCGAGGACGGTCATGCGGTCTGCTCCTGGCGTCGGGTCGGGCGGTCGGGCGGTCGGGCGCCGGTCGGGTGGGGTGTCCTCGACCGGCGGCCCGGTCATCACCGTGGCAGACGTGGCGGACAGGAGGTGTCCTCGACTCGGGTGCGCCCGGAGGCCGGGGCACCTCGCCCGGGGTGCTCCGGCCGGCTGCCCGAGGTCGTGGATCAGGTGCGGTTGAGGGTTCTGCTGATGCCCGAGATGACGGCGGTGGTCAGGAGCCAGCCGGTGGCGATCAGGGTGTAGCCGAACCACTGCTGGGGTCCCGTCCAGTACCACGCGGTGCGCTGGCCGAGTCCGCCGATCGGGATGAGCAGGTCGAGCGTGTAGACGAGGGGGCTGAACGGGACGCTCTCGCCGCGCTTCACCTCGTGGGGTGTGCCCTGCCCGAAGACGAGGGCGCCGAGCAGGGCGAGTCCGAGGAGCCACAGCACGGCCTGCCAGGGGCGGTAGCCGTAGCCGACGGTGACGTCCAGCAGCCGGCTCCAGAGCCGGCCGGGCGGGCCGAGGGTGGGGCGGCGCCGGCGCTGCTTCGCGAGGAGGACCCGTCGGGCGTCGTCCTCGTGGCCGATCCTCCGGTACCAGGAGGCGAGTTGCTCGTACGCCTGGGGCGAGTATCCCTGGAGGCGGGCCAGCCAGGCCAGGCGGTCGGCGACGGGACCGGGTCCGGCGGCCGGGGCCTGGATCGAGGTGTAGGTGAAGCCGTCGAGGCGGGTGTCGGCGGGCCAGCTGTGCTCGTTGTCGTGCAGGACGACGGCCTGTGCGTCCTGAAGGTCGACCGCGCCGGTCGGTGGGGCGGCCGGGGTCAGCTGGAGGTCGCCGGTCGTGAGCCGGACGGCGGCCAGCGCCACGGCGCCGCCGTTCAGGACGGCGGAGTCCAGCGAGAGCCTGCTGCGGATCACCGCCCCGGGGAGCCGGATCGATCCCGTGGCCGTGAAGCCGTCGGAGAGGACGACGGTGGAGGCGGAGAGGTCGTCGCCGGTGAGCGCGTCACCGCCGGGGTTGTCGATGCGGGCCCGTTCCATGAAGAGACCGCCGTTGAACCGGGCACCGACCAGCCGCAGGCCCCCGCGGGAGCGGAACCCCTTGCGGGCGAAGCAGCCGCCCTCGATCACCAGGCCCCCGGCCCACAGCGCCCAGACGTCCGGGCCGCGCGCCGGGTCCGGACCGCCGGCGGGGCCCGGCCCGGGGGCGGTGAGCTCCGTGGCGGTGAGGTGTGCTCCGCTGAGTCGCAGCTCGCCCGTGATGTGCGCCCGCGTGAGTGTGAGTCGCCCGTCGAAGACCGAGTCCTCGAAGAAGAGGTTGCCGTCGACCTTCAGGAGCCAGCCGTCCAGCCCGGGTATCCGGCATCCGGTCAGGGCGGTCGACCGCAGCGACGCGTCCCGCAGCACCACCTGCTCCTCGAAGTGGCAGCCCTCGAACCTCAGCTCGCACCCCGACACGATCCCGCCCAGGTCGAGGTGCCCGGTGACGCGCGCTCCCGTCAGACGCAGCGCCCGTACCGGGCCGCCGAGTCCGGGGCCTGCGAGCAGTGCGGCCGTGATCGCCTCGGCGCGGACGGTGCGCCCGTCACCCCAGGCCGCCCCGCCGGCCGGGTCGTCCGCGCTGCCCTCACCGCTGCGCAGGTCGACCACCGAGCCGGTGGGGCACGCGTCCCACAACCGCCGTTCCGGTTCGCTCAGGTGCTCGTACGTCAGCATGCCGTCCCCCTTCGATCGTCGACCGCGTCGGGACCGCACCCTAGACGAACCCCTCGCAGCCGGGCCGTACGGGGCCGGCCCGTCCGGGCCCGGCGCGTCGCAGGCTTCGGCGGGGGAGCGCGCGTGTTCATTTCGTGGTCGCCTGACGGACCGGTGGCTTGCATCGGCACGAACTACCAGGTTCACCGGGTATGCGATATGACTGGCCCTCATCATCTGATCGCCTGCGGTGTTCACCGTGTGCGAATCTGAATTCAGAAAGAGTGATTGTGGACAAATCACCTGTGAGGGCCGTTGTGCCCTCCCTGGTCGGTCTTCTGCTCGCCGCCCTCATACCGGGAACGGCGGCGGCCGTGGAGCCGCCCCCGTCCGTCTGGGTGGCGAGCGGCTACGACCACGTGTTCTCGGCCTCTCCCGCTCCGGATCGTCCCACCCGCGCGGTCGGGCTCTTCGCGGCCCGCAACGAGACCCAGGCCGCCCAGATCGCGGTCCGCTCCGGCCACCGGCTGACGGGGGTGCAGGTGGTGGCCGGCGACCTCGCCGGGCCGGCCGGTGCCACCATCCCGGCGTCCCGGATCACCGTGAACCGGGAGTACAACCACCCGCGCGTCGCCAAGGTCACTCCCTGGAACGGCATCGGGCAGCCCGGCTACCAGGAGCCGCCGGACGGCGGGACCAGCTACTACGACGCCCTGGTGGAGAACACCCCGTACGAGCTGGCCCCCGACACGACGCAGCCGTACCACTACAGCGTCGCGGTGCCCGCCGGCCAGGCTCCCGGCACCTACACCGGCAAGGCCACCGTGCAGAGTTCGGACGGCGCGGTGGACGTCCCGGTCTCGGTGACGGTCTACGACGCCGCGCTCCCGCCGGTCAACCGGTCGACGCTCCGGATGAACAACTGGTTCACCTCGGTCGGCTGGGACTACGGCTGGACCGCGCAGGACATCCGCGCGCAGTACGGCGTCGAGGACTACAGCGAGGGCTGGTGGGAGGTCATGAGGAACTTCGCCGCCAACCACGCCAAGCACCGGAACAACGTGATCTTCGCGGATTTCCAGGCACTGGCGATCCCGGACACCACCCTGGTCGACGGTCAGTACACGTTCACGTGGCAGAACCTCGACCGCTTCCTCCAGCTCTTCCAGGCCGCCGGAGCCCTCCAGTACATCTACACGCCGCACCTGATCGAGGGCAGCGGCAACGTGCTGGAGCAGCTGGTCGGTGACGGCCAGGGCGGCGTCAGGAAGGCCGACGTCCTGATCGACACGCCCGAGCGCAGGGCGGCGAGCGCCGTGTACCTCGACACGATCCTCGCCTCGCTGAAGGCCCACCTCGACACCAAGTGCCTGGACGCCGGGCCCACCTGCGCCCCCGGCCGGCGCTGGAGCGACGTCTTCTACATGAGCGCCCTCGACGAGCCGGGCGGCAACCTGACCGACCAGAACGTGACCTCGCCGTGGGTCTACCAGCAGTTCCGCAAGCACTTCCCGAGCGGCCTGACCAACGAGGCCCACACCACGGCCGTCCCCACCATCGACGCGGCCCTCGGCACCGTCACGCCGCTGCTCAACAGCGACTACGACGCCAACGCCGGCTACTACCAGAGCCTGCGGCTCGCCGGGAAGGAGCTCTGGCTCTACCACTCCAGCTCGCCGACGGACAACCACCTCAACCGGTTCATCAGCTACCCGCTGTCCGACTCCCGGCTGACGCCCTGGATGGTGGCGGCCGTCGGAGGCACCGGCTACCTGCACTGGGGCTGGAACCACTGGACCGACCCGAACACCTACGCCGCCGTGAACACCTTCGACGACTGGGAGACCGGCGACAACATGCTGGTCCGGCCCAACGCCGGTGACGCCACGCACCGGAAGTACGAGGTCTACGACAGCGTCCGCAGCGAGGCCCTGCTGGCGGGCATCCAGGACTACGAACTGCTCCACCAGCTCGCCGCCACCAAGCCCGTGCTCGCCCGCGCCCTGATCGGCTCGCTGATCACCGGCACCACGTCGTTCTCCACCTCCGGTACCGAGACCGACCACCGCCACAAGCAGATCCTGGACGCGCTCACCTCCACGGCCCCCGACGCCGCCTTCCCCTTCGCCGACGACTTCTCCGGCGGCACCGACGGCGAGTGGCGCCACACCAGGGGCACCTGGTCGGTGACCGCCGACGGCGCGTACGTCCAGAGCGACCCGCTCAGCGGCTGGGAGACGACGTCCGCGGTGGCCGGCCGCGCCTACCGGGACGCCGCGGTCTCCGTCGACGTCCGGATCACCGGGGTCGACGCCAACGACGGCGGTGACACCAACTGGGCGGGTCTCACGCTGCACAGCCAGAACCCGACCGACACCCAGACCGGCTACCTGGTCGGCCTGCGCAACAACGGCACGGTGTTCGTCCACCGCAGCGGCACGACCCTCGCCACGGCCGCCGTCCCCGGGTACGCCCCGGGACGGACCGTCAGCCTGCGGGTCATCAGCCAGGGCGACACCCTGCGGGTCTTCGACGGTGCGACGCTCCTGCTCACCGTCACCGACGGCAGCTACCCGGTGGGCAACGTCGCGCTCGCCACCGGCCACGCCGCCGCCCGGTTCGACAACGTGCGGATCAACCCGGGGACCAACCCCGCCGAGGGCGCCGTCGTCACCGCGTCCAGCTCCTACGAGGCGGACGGCTGGGGCAGGGCCGCCGCCACCGACGGCCGCCGCGGCCTGGCGGACGGCAGCAAGGGCTGGAGCAGCATCGACAACCTCGGTGCCGACCACACCGAATGGGTGACGGTCGACCTCGGCTCCACCCGGCGGACCGGCCGCGTGGACCTCTACCCGCGGGCCGACGGCGACGCCACCGGGCAGGGCTTCCCGGTGGACTTCACCGTGCAGGTCTCGGCCGACAACGCCACCTGGGCCACCGTCGCGTCCCGGACCGGCCACCCGAAGCCCGACGCCTCGGCGCAGTCCTTCGCGTTCCCGCCCGCGGACGTCCGCTACATCCGGGTGACGGGGACCAAGTTGCGTACCGACCCCCACGGCAACTACCACCTGCAGTTCGCCGAGATCGAGGCCGGCGGCAGGGAACCGGCCCTCGGCCGACCGGTCACCAGCTCCAGCTCCGTGGAGTCCTCGGGCTGGAAGCGCAGCGCGGCGACCGACGGCGTGCTGAACTCCGCGCTCGGCTACTCGATGGGGTGGAGCAGCGCCAAGTCCCCGACCGCGACCGCCCACGAGTGGGTCACCGTCGACCTCCAGGGTGCCAACGTGCTCAGCCAGGTCAGGCTCACCCCCCGCACCGACGGGGTGAACACCGGACTGGGCTTCCCGGTGGACTTCACCGTGCAGGTCTCGGCCGACAACGCCACCTGGACCACCGTCGCGTCCCGGACCGGCCACCCGCGCCCCGGGGCGGTGAGCCAGGACTTCGCCTTCACCCCGGTCACGGCCCGCTACGTGCGGATCACCGGTACCCGCCTGAGCGCCGACCAGTTCGGCGACCACTACCTCCAGCTGGGCGAGATCGGCGTCGGCTGACCCACCACCGGCGGGCCGCCCGGCCCGTCGCCCGGCTCGTCGCACGGCCTCGCCGGGTCGTCTCCCACCGCCCCCGGTACGCCGCCCTTCACCCGGGCGGCGGGCCGGGGGCTC
>NZ_JBHXKE010000259.1:0-12253 GCF_042722765.1 Kitasatospora sp. NPDC058406 | reverse complement strand
GTGCTCCGGGCCCTCCCCGCGGAGGCCCGGCGGAGGCCCGGAGCCCCGCCCGGCCGCAGCGCCCGCCGTCCGGCCGCCCCGGGAGACCCCGGTGCCGGTGCCCGCCCCGTGATGCCGGACCCGGTCCGGTCCCCGATGATCGGTCGAGACAGCAGTGTGCGACCGGCCGGCGGCCTTCCGCGGCAGCCCGGTCCGGGCCGCCGATCACCCGCGCCGGTCGGACGCCACCGTGGCCGCCGGCCGATCAGGAGGTCTGTGATGCCACGGGAAGCCGGACCGGCGATGCGCGCCGTGCGACACGCCACGCCCGAGGAGCGGGCGGCCCTCGGCAGGGCCGCCCGCCGCCGCGCCCCCCGCTCGTCGCACGCCGCGTACGAGCCGCCGAAGGGCCGGCCGGACCCGTTGGGCATCCTGGAGTCGCAGTCGGCCCGCCGGGTCCCCGAGCTGGTGCCCATCCGCTACAGCCGGATGAGCGAGTCCCCGTTCCGGTTCTACCGGGGCGCCGCCGCGATCATGGCCTCCGACCTGGCCGGTTCGCCGGACTCCGGGATCAGGGCCCAGCTGTGCGGCGACGCCCACATGCTGAACTTCCGGCTGCTCGCCTCCCCGGAGCGGCAACTGCTCTTCGACATCAACGACTTCGACGAGACCCTGCCCGGCCCCTGGGAGTGGGACGTCAAGCGGCTGTCGGCCAGCCTGGCCATCGCCGGGCGGGCGAACGGCTTCGACGACGACGAGCGCTCGGACATCGTGCGGGCCACGGTGCGGTCGTACCGCGAGGCGATGGCGCGGTTCGCGGGCATGCACAACCTCGACGTCTGGTACGCCAGGATGGACGCGGCCCGCGTCCAGGCGCTGGCCACCGGCCGGATCCACAAGCGCGGGCAGAAGCAGCTCGCGCGCGCCATGGCCAAGGCCCGCACCCGCGACAGCCTGCAGGCCTTCGAGAAGCTCACCGAGACGGTGGACGGGCAGGCCCGGATCGCCGCCGACCCGCCGTTGCTCGTCCCGATCTCGGACCTGCTCACGGGCGTCACCCGCGACACGTTGCAGGGGCAGCTCCTCGACCTGGTCGGGCGCTACGGCCACACCCTCTCCTCGGACCGGCGCACCCTCCTGGAGGACTACCGGCTCGTGGACGTGGCCCGCAAGGTGGTCGGCGTGGGCAGTGTCGGCACCCGTTGCTGGATCTTCCTGCTGCTCGGCCGGGACGGCCGGGACCCGCTGTTCCTCCAGGCGAAGGAGGCCGACACCTCCGTCCTGGCCGCCCACGTCGGAGCCGGCCGGTACTCCAACCAGGGCGAGCGCGTGGTTTCGGGGCAGCGGCTGATGCAGGCCGCGAGCGACATCTTCCTCGGCTGGGAACGGGTCGAGGGCATCGACGGCAGGCGCCGGGACTTCTACGTCCGCCAGCTGCGCGACTGGAAGGGCATCGCCGTGGCCGAGGACATGGTGCCGGCCGGCATGCGGGCGTTCGGCGAGCTGTGCGGCGCCACCCTGGCCCGCGCACACGCCAGGTCCGGCGACCGGATCGCGATCGCCGCCTACCTCGGGCGCGGCGACTCCTTCGACCGCGCGGTCGCGGGGTTCGCCGAGTCCTACGCCGACCAGAACGAGCGCGACCACGCGGCGCTCCTGGACGCGATCCGGTCCGGCCGGCTGCCGGCCGAGGACGTGCGGCCCTCGGGGTGATCCGGGCCGGGGGGCCGGGGGCCGGGGGAGAGGGCGCGGAGGCGTCGGCCGGACCGGTCGTCCGCGCGCGTTCCGGAGATCAACCGGTTGATTTCCGGGTGGATTCCGGGCATCTGTCGGTCCGGTGAGGGAATCGGCCGCTTCCCGGCCGGTGGCTCGGCATAGTGGCCGTAGGCACAGGGGTGAGCTCGGAACCGGGAAGGCGGGGGCGCCGGTGGGTGACGCGGAGGACGGCGGCGTGCGGGGGCTGCGCGCATGGGTCGTGGACGCGGAGGAACGGGTCAGGCGGATGCTCCCCGCGGTGGGCGGGGTGGCGCCGTCGGTGCGGGAGTGCGAGGCGTCCGTCGGCGAACTCGAAGAGCTGACGAGGCTGTTGGAGCACGACCCCGAGCTGCGCAGCGTGGCGGCCGGCTCGCTGGGGGCGGCACTCGCCGACCTGATCGCGAGTGTGAGCCCGGCCGGGGAGCCCGTCGCGGACCGGATGCGGCAGACCCTGAACCGGCTCCTCGGCGCGGTGGACGGCGCCCCGACCCCGACCCCGACCCCGACCCCGGACCCGGATCCGGCGACTCCGCGGACCGCGCCGACCCGAACCCCGCCGGACCCGGACCCGGACCCGAGCCCCGAGCCGGCCCCCGATCCGTCGGAGTTCCTCACCCCCGACGCTCTGCACCGCCTCGCCGCCGCCCTGGACGCCGTGAGCGCCGCCAGGTACGGCCTCCAGGACGCCCTGAACGGCGAGGACCCGCACGGGGCGATCAACGAGCTGCTCGGCCGGCTGCGTGCGGTCCAGGACCGGCCGCCCCCGGGACCCGACCAGTCCGCCGGCCTGGAGGCACTCCGGGCGATGCTGCTCGGCATCAGCGCCGCGGCCGGCGGCACCTACCAGGACCAGGCGGCGGGCCGTCACCACCGGGCGGCGACCTTCGGCCACCTCGGCGAGCTCGCCGACCTGCTGCCGCCCGGCGCCGGGGATCCCGGAGTCCTGGACCGCGTCCGGGAGTTGTACGGCCGGATCATGGACGCCGGGCAGACGGGGGACACCGACGCCGACGTACGGGTGGCGCTCGGTCTGCTGGCCGAGGCCGAGACGCTGGCGGAGGACGTCCCGGACGGGGCCTTCCGAGGATTCGTCCTGGCGACGCTGGGGGCGGCACACGGGAAGCTGGGCGTCGTCACGCGTGATCCGGAGGCGGCTCTGCGGGCCATGGCGTCCATGAAGGAGGGCATGGCTGCGGTCAGGGCGAGCGGACTGCCGTTCGGCGACCTGATCCCGATGCCCCGCCTTCCGGACTTCGACCTGCTGCAGGCCGCTCTGGCCGGCGACCCGACGGTTCCGCTGCCCGAGCACGTCCCCCCGCCTCCGCGGTCCTCGACGGAGGAGGTGTACGGCTCCGCGCGCGAGCTGGGCCTGCGGTACGGCCTGAGCCCCGACGGGCAGCTCCTCGACCGGCTGATCGCGGAGCTGGAGCGGGTCAGGGACGGTGTGCGGGAGGGCCGGGCCCCGCGGATCGCCGCCGAGGCCCTGTGGAGCCTCGCCGAGGCGTACCGGGAGCGGGGCGTCCGCAACGAGGACGTGTCGGACCTCTCGGCCCTGGCGGCGGCCACGGAGGCGCTGACCGCCCTCTTTGCGGACGTGCTCCTGCAGAGCGGTGCCGAGCACGGGTTGCTCGCGGCCCGCGACGGCGCCAGCCGAGGTCTCCAGGGTGCGCTGTGGGCCGCCTCCCAGGGGCGGCTGCACGAGGCGGTGGCCGCGCTGGAGCTGGGCCGAGCCCTGGTGTTGCAGGCGACGTCCACCGCCCTGGCCGTCCCCGAACTCCTCGAACGGCGCGGCCACCACGAGCTCGCCGACGCCTGGCGGACCGCCACCGGGACCCAGGACGACGGGGCCGCCGGTGGCGGCGGGGTGCCCGGCGAACTGCCCAGCACGCTACGCCGCCGGGCCCTGGAGGCACTCGGCTACCGGCACGAGGGCGCCCTCGTGCGGACTCCCACGCTGAGCGAGCTCGCGGACGGGCTGGCGGAGGGCGGGGCGGACGCGCTGCTCTACCTGGTCCCCGGCGACTCCGTCAGCCCCGGGGTCGTGATCGTCGTGGGCCCGGAGCTCGGGGCCGGTCTGTGGATCTGCGAGCCGCTGTCCCGGGCCGGGAGCGGCCCGCTCGAACGCTACCTCGACGCCACGGCCGGGCACGACGCCGCCGTACGCGCCGCCGCGCGCGACGGCGATGCGGTGGACCCCGGTGCGCGGCGGACCTGGGAGGACGCGCTCGGCGGGCTCTGCGACTGGGCCCACGAGGTCCTCGACCCGGTCCTCGCGGGCATCACCGAACGGCTGGGGGGCGAACGGCCCGGCGCCGAACGGCCGGGGCCCGAACGGCCGGGTCCCGGGGCCCGCCAGCTCCGGTTCGTCCTCGTGCCCTGCGGGCGGCTGGGCATCGTCCCCTGGCACGCCGCACGGTCCCCCGGCGAACCGCCCCGCGCGCACCTCTGCCAGTCCGCGGTGGTCAGCTACGCCGCGTCGGGGAGCCAGTTCCTGCGCACCCTGCGCCGCGCCCCTCGGCCTCCGGCGGCCGAACCGGTGCTGGTCGCCGATCCTGGGCAGAGCCTGATGTACGCCGAGATCGAGGTCCTGGCCCTGCGGGACTCCTTCTACCCGGGCGCCCGGCTCTGCGGGGCGATCTCGGAGCCGGGCGTGGACGCGACGGCTCCCTGCACGCCCGAGGCCGTCCTCGGGTACCTCGCCGACGGGGCCTCGCTGCTCCACGTGGCCTCGCACGGCACGGCCGGTACGAGCCCCACGGCCTCGGCCCTCGACCTGACGGTCCCCGGGCACGCCCCCCGGCCCGACCGGGATCCGCGGGCGCCCGGCCCGGACCCCGCTCCCGGTCTGCTCACGGTCACCCGGCTCCTCGACCGGCCGGACACCGGGCACGGGCCGGGGGACGGCCCGCTGGTCGTGCTGAGCGCCTGTCAGACGGACCTCTCGATGCGCGACCACGACGAGGCGCTCACCCTCACCACGGGCTTCGTCACGGCCGGGGCCCGGGACGTCGTCGGCTCGCGCTGGGCCGCCCCGGACGGCGCGTCGGCCCTGCTCATGGCCGTGTTCCACCACTACCTGAACGTCGACCGGCTCAGTCCCGTCGACGCGCTCGGGGCCGCCCAGCGCTGGATGCTCGACCCGGACCGGCGGAACCCGGGCTCGCTCCACGGCGACCTGCTCCGGGAGATGGACCGTCCGGGCCTCGACCGGATCGCGTCGTGGGCGGCCTTCGTCCACCAGGGCCACCCGGGGGCGGGCCCGGGGGCGCGAGCGGGCGTCGACGCCACCGGTGACGGCGTGGAGAACGACGAAGCCGCGGGGCGCGCCGGTGCCGCGGAGAAGACCGTCCGAGAAGGGGGAGAGGCGTGAACGACGACGGGACGGGCGGGCGCGGGGGGCGGTCGGCGAACCGGCTCCTCGGCCTCATCCACACGCACCGGGACACCGTCCGCGAGCGGCTCGGCGAAGAGCGCTACGCCGTACTGGTCGTCCGGGTGGAGGCGCTCGCCGCCGTGGCCCCGGACGACGAGATGGGCTGGCGCAGGGCGCTCCAGGGTGTTCGGCTGGCCCTGCTGCCGCTGCCGTTCGACCATCCGGTCCGGGTCTCCCTGGACTCCTTCCGGCAGGTCGCCGCGCCACCAGGGCCGGCGAGCGTGGCCGAGGTGCGCGAGCTGCTGGCCTGGCTGTCGGCCCCGGCGGCCGGGGCGGCGGACCCCGGGGAGGCCGGGCGGGACGGCCACCCGCTGCTCGACGCGCCGTCGTTCTCGGCGGCGCAGGCGCGGGACCGCTGCGGCGGCCCGCCGCCGCCCGAACTGATCAGAGTGCCGAACGCCCGCTCCGGCGACCGCTATCCGCAGTTCCAGTTCGGGGCGGACGGCGGCGTCCCGCACCGGGTCGTCCTGGAGGTCAACCGGTTGCTGCTCGCGGACGTCGACCCCTGGGGCGCCGGAACGTGGTGGCTCAGCGAGAACAGCTGGCTGGGCGGCGTGCCCGCGTCGCTGCTCGGCCGGCTGCCCGACCACCGACTGGTCGGGGCGGCCACCCAACTGGTGGAGGGAGAATGATGAAGGACGGTCTCTTCCCGTGGAAGGAAAGCCCCTTCCCGCTGATCGACTTCGCCCTGTATCCGAACGTCACGACGGTCCCGGCGGGTACGGAGCTGTGGCGGGTGCACAAGTCCCGCTACGCGCCGGACGAGTTCAACCCGAGGCTCTCGGACCTCCACTTCGACGGAGGGCGCTTCGAGGGCACGGTGCTCGACCCGTACCACTACCTGTACCTGGCGCACACCCCGGTCACGGCTCTCGCCGAGAGCCTGCTGCGCTCCCTGCCGTACGGCTCGTTCGGCACCCGGGAGGTCTCCTACGCCACGGTGCACGGCCGCTCGCTGAGCTGCCTGCGCGCCCGGTACGACCTCACGCTCGTCTCCCTGGTCACCGGGGCGGACCTGGCCGCCGTCCGCCAGGAGCCCACACTCCTGGAGGACGAGCGGAACTACGCCGCGGCCCGGCGCTGGTCGAGCGAGATCCGGGCGCAGGCGCCGGACGCGCAGGGCCTCGTCTGGGACTCCCGCCGGAACCGGGGCGAGCGCGCGCTGGTGCTCTACCGCGACCGCTTCGAGCACGCCGACGGCGGACCGCTGGAGGTGGTGCCGGGCAGCGGGGTTCCGGACCTCGGATCACCGGAAGGCCGGGAGCGGGTCAACGAGTTGATCGCTCCCCTGTGGGCGGAGGTCTCCAAGCCCGTGGGGTGGTGACGCGGTCGGCCGGTCCCCGGCGGTGGGCCCGCCCGGCGCCGTCGGGCCGGTCCACCGCCGGGGACCGGACCGGTCAGTGGGCGGTGCGGACCGGCGGCCGGACGCCCCGGAACTCCCAGTCGCCGCCGAGGGCGGTGGAGAGCACCTCCTCGGAGGCGGTCAGCTGGGCGCCGACGTCGGTGCGGACGGGCACCGGACCGGCCACCACGTGGTTGCGGAGCCGGCCGAGCCCCTCGACCTCGACCTCGACGACGTCGCCCGGCTGCACCGGCCGGGAGTTGGCGGGTGTGCCGGAGAGCAGCACGTCGCCGGGGTGGAGCGTGATGGTGCGGGCGATGTCGGCCACCAGGTAGTGCATGTCCCACTCCATCTCGTCGGTGGAGCCGTCCTGGACGATCGTCCCGTTCACGTAGGTGCGCAGGTACTTGCCGCGGAAGTCCCAGTCGGTGACCAGGCCGGGGCCGAGCGGGCCGAGGGTGTCGGAGCCCTTCACCCGGAGCATCGATCCGGCGTCGGTGTCGCGGAAGTCGTGCAGGCCGAAGTCGTTGGCGACGGTGTACCCGGCGATGTACGCCCCGGCGTCGGCGGGGGCGATGTTGCGGCAGGTGCGGCCGATCACGATCGCCACCTCGCCCTCGTAGTTGAGGTAGCGGCAGCCTTCGGGCCGGACCACGGCGCCCTCGTGGGAGTTGAGCGCCGAGACGGGCTTGTGGAAGTAGGTCGGGGCCGGGGTGAGCCTGATGCCGAACTCCTCGACCCGGCTGCGGTGGTTGAGGTGGACGGCGATGATCTTGCTGGGGACGACCGGCGGCAGGTGGTGGGCGGACTCGGCGGAGACCCGGCGGCCGTCGCCGGCGACCAGGTCGGCGCCCTCGCGCCGTACCTCGACCACGGCGCCGTCGAGCAGGATCCGGCGGTACTCAGGCATGGGGGAGCTCCTCGGTGCGGGGGCCGGCGGGACCGTCGACGTGGTGCGGATCGTCGCGGTGCGGTCCGTCGTGGTGCGGGTCGACGTGGTGGTGCGGGTCGTGGCGGGCGGGCCCGGGCCGCGGCGCGGTCCAGCCGGCGGCGGGCCGGTCGAACCAGAGCAGCGCCTGTCCGGTGCCCACGGAGTTCTCGTACTCGCCGTACTGGCGGGCGGGCGCGGTGCAGCGCTGCTCGCCGAGGGCGCCGGCCAGCATCAGGTAGTGGCCGAAGCCGGCCTCGGGCTTGAAGGCCCGGAACTCGTCCATGGTGTCGAGGACGCGGTCGTGCCGGCCCTGGCGGAACCAGTCGATCCGCTGCTCGTCGGCGGCCCGGGCCTGCGGGGTGAAGATGTGGCTCGGGTCGCTGGCCTCGTGGTCGCGCAGCTCGCGCAGCGGCCAGAAGGTGTGCGACAGCGCGCCGGAGGCGATCACCAGGACCTTCCGGTCGACGGCCGCGATGCCGTCGGCGAGCGCCCGGCCGAGGCGCAGGTGGTCCTCGGCGTCGCCGGTCTGGCAGACCCCGATGCTGACCCAGCGCTTGTCCGGCAGGCCCTCGCCGAGGTGTTTCCAGAGGTTGACGGTCGCGTAGTAGACCGGGAGCCAGGGATCGTCGATCGGGGTGATCCAGGTGCCGTGGCGGTCGGCGAACCGGGCGACGGAGTGGGCGAGTTCCTGGTCCCCGGGGTAGTCGTAGGGCATCCGGCGCATGCCGCGCGGCAGCTCCTCGGAGGTGAACAGGCCGGCCCGGCGCTGCTGGGCGGCGACCACGAACTCGACGGTGGTGGCCCAGTGCGAGTCGAGGAGGACGACCGTGTCGTAGTCGACCGTCTCGAAGACGTCCCGGCGCAGCTCCCGGAGGCCGGTGACCAGGCTGATCTCGCGGCCTCCGTTGAGCTCGCGCCGGGTGGCCTCGGGCAGCACGATGGTGGGGACGTGGGCGAGCAGCCCGGCGCCGACGATCTCACCCATGGTGGGCCCAGCCCTTCGGTGCGGTGACGGTGTTGCGCAGGTCGCAGTAGAAGTCGAAGCTCCAGTCGCCGCCCTCGCGGCCGACGCCCGACTCGCGCGAGCCGCCGAACGGCGCGCGCAGGTCGCGGACGAAGAAGCAGTTGACCCAGACGGTGCCGGCCACCAGCTGGTCGGCGACCCGGTCGGCGCGCTCCCGGTCGCCGGTGACGACCGTGGCCGCGAGGCCGAAGCGGGTGTCGTTGGCGAGGGTGACGGCCTCCTCCTCGGTGGCGAAGGTCTGCAGCGTGAGCACCGGTCCGAAGACCTCCTCCTGGACGATCTCGGAGGACTGGTGGACGTCGGTGAGCAGGGTCGGGCGGTAGTAGAGGCCGCCCAGCTCCTCGTTCGGCCCGCCGCCGAAGACCGCGCGGGCGCCGTTGCCCAGGGCGCGCCGGACGTAGCCGTCGATCCGCTCCAGCTGGCGGGGGTGGATGTTCGGTCCGACGTCGGTCGTCTCCTCGCGCGGGTCGCCCTGGCGCAGTGCGGCGGCGCGGGTGGTGAGCCGGGCGGTGAACTCCTCGGCCACCGACGCCTCGACCAGCAGGCGGGTGGCGGCGAGGCAGACCTGGCCGGCGTTGTCGAACTGTTCGGCGGCGAGGTCGGCGGCGAGGTCGAGGTCCGCGTCGGCGAAGACCAGCAGCGGCGACTTGCCGCCGAGTTCGAGGCTGGTCGGGGTGAGGTGGTGGCCGGCGGACGCGGCGATCTGCCGGGCGGTGGGGACGGAGCCGGTGAAGCTGATCCGCCGGACGTCGGGGTGGGCGGTGAGCGGCGCGCCCACCTCGGCGCCGTAGCCCTGGACGACGTTGAGGACGCCGTCGGGCAGGCCGGCCGCGGCGGCGATGTCCGCGAGCAGCGAGGCGGTGAGCGGTGACCACTCGGCGGGCTTGAGCACGACGGTGTTCCCGGCGGCGAGGGCGGGGGCCACCTTCCAGGTCGCCAGCATCAGCGGCGCGTTCCAGGGGGTGATGAGGACGCACGGGCCGGCCGGGTCCCAGCTGACCCGGTTGGTGTGGCCGCGGGTGTCGAGCTCCGGGTGGGCGAGGGTGAGCAGCCGGTCGGCGAAGAACCGGAAGTTGTGGGCCACGCGCGGCATGACACCGCGTCGGTGCGAGCGCAGCAGGGCGCCGTTGTCGGCGGTCTCGACGGCGGCGAGGTCCTCCAGCCGGGCCTCGACGCCGTCGGCGATCGCGTGCAGCAGCCGGGCGCGCTCGGCGGGCGCGGTGGCGGCCCAGCCGGGCTGGGCGGCGGTGGCGGCGAGGACGGCGGCCCGCGCCTCGGCGGCGGACCCCCGGGCGATCCGGGCGAGCTCGGTGCCGTCGACGGGGGAGTGGTCGGCGAAGGTGTCGGCGGAGGCGACGCGGCGTCCGCCGATCCAGTGGCGGGTGTCCACGGGGACCCCGGCCACCGTGGCGAGGTGGGGCGGCGGCGCGTCGACGGTGGCCGCGGGGTGGACGGGCATGCGCGCCCTCCTTCTACTCGTTTGGTTCCAAACAACATAGGGGCGGCGCTCGGCGAGGTCAACCCTTTGACGTGACGCTGTCGTTGGCTATCGTTTGCTTCCAAATGAAGCTCCCGGCGGCATTCGCCGCGACCTGAACCGGAGGCACCGTGACGGGCGGAACGCAGCACGGCGGCACGTACGAGGACTGGCAGCGGCGCGCCCGCGAGCTCGCCCTCCCCACCGCCCACCTGATCGGCGGCACGCAGGAACCCGGCGGCGGCGCCACCTTCGAGGTGGTCTCCCCGCGGGACGGCCGCGTCCTGGCGGAGGTCGCCGCCGGCGGCGACGCGGAGGCGGACGCCGCGGTGGCCGCCGCCCGCCGGGCCTTCGACCACGGCCCGTGGCCGCGGACCGCCCCGGCCGACCGCGGACGCGCACTCCAGCGACTGGCCGACCTGGTCGAGCTGCACCGCGACGAACTCGCCCTGCTGATCAGCCTGGAGATGGGCAAGCCGGTCGCCGAGGCGCGGGACATCGAACTGCGCGCGGTGGCCGCCACCTTCCGCTGGTACGGACAGCTCGCCGACAAGCTGGTCGACGAGGCCCCGCACACCCCCGGCGACGCCCTCGCGCTCGTCACCCGCGAGCCGGTCGGCGTCGTGGCGGCCGTCGTGCCGTGGAACTTCCCCCTCACCATGGCCGCCTGGAAGACCGCGCCGGCCCTCGCCGCCGGCTGCACCGTGGTGCTCAAGCCCGCCGAACAGTCCCCGCTCTCCGCGCTGCGCCTCGGTGCGCTCGCCGTCGAGGCCGGACTGCCGGACGGCGTCCTCAACGTGCTGGCCGGCCAGGGCCCGGAGGCCGGCCGCGCACTCGGCCGCCACCCGGACGTCGACGCGCTCGCCTTCACCGGCTCCACCGGGGTCGGGCGCCACTTCCTGCGGTACGCCGCCGACTCCAACCTCAAGCGGGTCTGGCTCGAACTCGGCGGCAAGTCCCCGAACATCGTGCTGCCGGACGCCCCCGACCTGGACCGCGCGGCGGCCACCGCCGCCTGGGGGATCTTCTTCAACCAGGGGGAGATGTGCACCGCGCCGTCCAGGCTGCTGGTGCACCGCGCGGTGGCCGACCGGGTGGTGGACGCCGTCGTGGCCCGCGCCCGCACGCTGCGGGTCGGCGACCCGCTCGACCCGGCCACCGAGATGGGCCCGCTGGTCACGGCGGCCCACCGCGAGCGCGTCCTCGGGCACGTCGGAGCCGCCCACGAGGACGGGGCCCGGCTGCGGGCCGGCGGCGCCGCCACCCTCGCGGAGACCGGCGGGCACTACCTGCTGCCGACCGTGTTCGACCGGGTCGCGGCGGACTCCCGGCTCGCCCGCGACGAGGTGTTCGGCCCGGTCCTCGCCGTCCAGGTCTTCGACACCCCCGAGGAGGCCGTCCGGCTCGCCAACGACAGCGTCTACGGGCTGGCCGCCGGGCTCTGGACCGCGGACCTCTCCACCGCCCACCGGATGTCGCGGGCGCTGCGGGCCGGGACGGTCTGGGTCAACTGCTACGAGGAGGGCGGGCTCGAAGTGCCGTTCGGGGGCGTCAAGCAGTCCGGCCACGGCCGCGACAAGTCCGCCCACGCGCTGGACAAGTACACCGACCTCAAGACCACCTGGATCCGGCTGTGAGCGCGGCCCGGCCGCTGATCGCCCTGCCCGCCCGGTACTCGGCCTCGGCCTCGGCGCTGCGGTACGCCGCGCTGGTGACCGCCGAGGCGCTGGCCGAGGCCGTCTACCGGGCGGGCGGCGAGCCGTTCATGATGCTGCCCGCCGGGCCCCGCGCGCCGGGGGCCGCCGGGGCGGAGGAGATCGCCGAGCGACTCGCGCGCTGCGCGGGCCTGCTGCTTCCCGGCGGCGGGGACCTCGACCCGGCGTACTACGGCGGGGCCGACCGGCACCCCGAGGTCTACGACCTGCACCCCGGGCAGGACGCCTTCGACCTCGCGCTCGCCGGGTACGCCCTGGTGGCCGGCCTGCCGACGCTGGCCGTCTGCCGCGGCCTCCAGGTGGTCAACACGGTGCTCGGCGGCTCCCTGGAGCAGGACATGGGAGGCCCGGGGCGGGACCACCGGCACGTGCTCCACCGGCTGGCGCCGGTCGGCGGGAGCCTGCTGGCGTCGGTCACCGGCGCGGGGGAGCGGGAGGTGTCCTGCTACCACCACCAGCGCGTCGACCGGCTCGGGCGCGGACTCCGGGTGACGGCGCGGGCGGCCGACGGCACCGTGGAGGCGGTCGAACTCGCCTCGCCGGCCGGGTGGTTCCTCGGGGTGCAGTGGCACCCCGAGGACACCACAGCCGCCGCCC
>NZ_JBHXKE010000258.1:12112-12379 GCF_042722765.1 Kitasatospora sp. NPDC058406 | reverse complement strand
GCCAACGCGCGCGGGCCGCCGGGCGGCACGTTTTAGTCGGCCCCCCCGGGGCCGGGGCACTGCCCCGCGCCCGGGTCGGCCGCCGTCCGTCCCGGCCCGCCGGAACCGCCCCGTTCCGGGTACTGCCCCCGGCCACCCTCGCCCCTCGCCCCTGACCTCACCTCCGTGCCCGGCCCGGGCCCCGCCCCGGGAGGGGGCGCGGGGGCAGTAGTGGAAAGTGGTGGGCCCGGGGTGCGGGGGCTCGGGGGCGGGGCCGGGCCCCGCGGG
>NZ_JBHXKE010000258.1:0-12102 GCF_042722765.1 Kitasatospora sp. NPDC058406 | reverse complement strand
GCCCCCGCCCCAGAAGCCGCCTCGTGCGCAGAAGACGAAAGAGCAGCGCCCATGGTCCGCGACCTCGCTCCCGGCACCGGCCACCGCCGAGGCCGGCTGAGGGTCTACCTCGGCTCCGCCCCCGGTGTCGGCAAGACCTACCGGATGCTGGACGAGGCGCGGCGCAGACAGGACCGCGGCGCGGACGTGGTGGTCGGCTACATCGAGTGCCACGGCCGCCGGCACACCGAGTCCATGCTCGCCGGTCTGGAGGTCCTCCCGCGGGTCCACCGCTCCTACCGGGAAGGCGACTTCGAGGAGATGGACCTCGACGGCGTGCTCGCCCGCGGGCCCGCCGTCGTCCTGGTCGACGAGCTGGCCCACACCAACGTCCCCGGCGGCCGGCACACCAAGCGCTGGCAGGACGTCGAGGAGCTGCTGGACGCCGGGATCGACGTCATCACCACCGTCAACGTCCAGCACCTGGAGTCGTTGAACGACGTCGTCCAGAAGATCACCGGCATCCCGCAGCGCGAGACCGTCCCGGACGAGGTGGTCCGCCGGGCCGACCAGATCGAGCTCGTCGACATGGCCCCGCAGGCACTGCGCCGGCGGATGGCCCACGGCAACGTCTACAAGGCGGAGAAGGTGGACGCCGCGCTCTCCCACTACTTCCGGGTCGGGAACCTCACCGCCCTGCGCGAACTCGCCCTGCTCTGGGTGGCCGGGCGGGTCGACGAGGGCCTGCGCGACTACCGGGCCAGCCACGACATCGACCGCGTCTGGGAGGCCCGCGAGCGCGTCGTGGTCGCCCTCACCGGCGGCCCCGAGGGCGAGACGCTGGTCCGCCGCGCCGCCCGGATCGCCGACCGCACCGCCGGCGGCGACCTGCTCGCCGTCCACGTCACCCGCAGCGACGGCCTGGCGGGGGCCTCGTCGGGGGAACTCGCGCAACAGCGGCAGCTCGTCGAGAACCTCGGCGGCAGCTACCACGTGGTGGTGGGCGACGACATCCCCACCGCGCTGCTCGCCTTCGCCCGGGCCCACGACGCCACCCAGCTCGTCCTCGGCACCAGCCGGCGCGGCCGGACCACCCGCTTCCTGACCGGCCCGGGAATCGGCGAGACCACCGTGGACGCCTCCGAGGACATCGACGTCCACATGGTCACCCACGAGTTCACCGGCCGCGGCCGGCTGCCGTCGCTCGGCCGCCGCCACTCCAGGCGCCGCACCGTCACCGGCTTCCTCGCCGGGCTGGTGGTGCCCTGGCTGATCACCGCCGGACTCTCGCAGTCCCACGACACCGTCAACCTCACCACCGACGCGCTGATCTTCCAGCTCGGCGTGGTCGTGGTCGCCCTGCTCGGCGGGGCGACCTCCGCGCTGGTGGCCTCGGTGGTCGCCTCGCTGCTGCTCAACTACTTCTTCATCCCGCCCGTCCACGCCTTCACCATCGGCGAGACCAACAACATCATCGCCCTCACCGTCTTCGCCGCCGTCGCGCTGACCGTCTCCACGGTGGTCGACCACGCCGGCCGGCTCACCGCCCGGGCAGCCCGGGCCACCGCCGAGGCCGAGACGCTCTCCACCCTCGCCGGCAGCGTGCTGCGCGGAGCCGACGCCCTGCCCGCCCTGCTGGAGAAGTCCCGCACCGCCTTCGGCATGCACGCCGTCGCCCTGCTGGAGCGCACCGGCGGCGAGGTGCTGGCCGCCTGCGACGGCGGGGGCGAGCCCGAACCCGGACAGCCGGCCGAGGCCACCGAGGTCCCGGTCGGCGCCGACGCCGTCCTCGTCCTCACCGGACGCCGGCTGCCCGCCGCCGACCAGCGCGTCCTCACCGCCTTCGCCGCGCACGTCGCCGCCGCGCTGGAACGCGACCGGCTCGCGGTGGTCGCCGCCGAGGTCGAACCCATCAAGGCCGCCGACCGGATGCGCACCGCCCTGCTCGCCGCGGTCAGCCACGACCTGCGCACCCCGCTGGCCGCCGCGCTCGCCTCGGTCGGCTCGCTGCGCAGCCCGGACGTCGAGTTCTCGCCCGAGGACCGGGCCGAACTGCTGGCCACCGCCGACGAATCCCTGGTCAAGCTCACCCGGCTGGTCGACAACCTGCTCGACATGAGCCGCCTCCAGGCCGGCGCGCTCACCCTGCACCTCGCCGAGACCCACGTCGACGAGATCCTGCCGCGCGCCCTCGACTCGCTGCCCGACCCGTACGCGCCCGTCCAGCCGCTGGACCTGGAGAACGTGCCGCCGGTCCTGGCCGACCCGCCGCTGCTGGAACGCGTCCTCGCCAACGTGATCGCCAACGCGCTGCGCCACAACGCGCCCGGCGCGCCGGTCCTGGTGGCCGCCAGCCACCACCGGGGCCGGGTCGAGGTCCGGGTGATCGACCGCGGCCCCGGCATCGCCCCCGAGGATCGCGACCGGGTCTTCCTGCCGTTCCAGCGCCTCGGCGACACCGACAACACCACCGGCGTCGGCCTGGGCCTCGCGCTCTCCCGCGGCCTCGCCGAGGCCATGGGCGGCAGCCTGGAGGTCGAGGACACCCCCGGCGGCGGCACCACCATGCTGCTCACCCTGCCCGCCGCGGGGCCGTACGGGCCCGACGGGGGCCGTCCGGACGAGACCGGGCCCGGCACGGGGGAGCGGCACCCGGGAGGGGTCCCCGCATGAGCGAGATCCTGGTCGTCGACGACGAGCCCGCCCTGCTGCGGACCCTGCGGATCAACCTGAGCGCCCGGCAGTACGCCGTGCGGACCGCCGCCACCGGCGGTGAGGCGCTGGACCGCGCCGCGCACACCGCCCCGGACGCCGTCCTGCTCGACCTCGGCCTGCCCGACCTGGACGGCATGGAGGTCATCCGGGGCCTGCGCAGCCGCAGCGCGGTGCCGATCATCGTGCTGTCCGGCCGCTCGGGCGGCGCCGACAAGGTGAACGCGCTGGACGCCGGCGCCGACGACTACCTCACCAAGCCGTTCCTGATGGAGGAGCTGCTGGCCCGGCTGCGGGCGGTGCTGCGCCGCCCGCGGGCCGGCCCGCCCGCGCCCGTGCCGGTGCTGGTCGGCGACCACACGGTGGACCTCGCCGCCACCACCGTCACCGGTCCGGACGGTCCGGTCCGGCTCACCCCGACCGAGTGGCGGATCCTGGCCCTGCTGCTGGCCAGCCCGGGCCGGCTGGTGCCGGGCCGGCGCATCCTGCGCGAGGTCTGGGGGCCGGACCGGGAGCTGCGCGGCAACTACCTGCGGGTCTACCTGGCGGGGCTGCGCCGCAAGCTGGAACGCGATCCGGCGCGCCCGCGCCACCTGATCACCGAACCCGGGATCGGCTACCGGTACGAGCCCTGAGGCCCGCGCGGTGCGCGGGCGGCGTCAACGAGCCGTCAGGAGCGGACCTCCGGGCGTCAGGAGGGCGTCAGGAGGGGGCGGTGGGGGCGGTTCGCGGGCGTAGCGTCAGCGGCGAGGAAGCGGCCCCGCTCCATGTGGGGGATGCCTGGGGCCGCTTCGCCGCCTCGGCGGCCAGGGTGGGGGAAGGGGCGCGCGGTCGACACTGCGCGCCCCTGCCGCCTGTTCGGAGCAGGGCGACCGCCCCTGCCCGGGCGCCCGCGCTGCGGCCGGTCACCCCCCGCCCGCGCTGCCCGACTGCCGGGGCAGCGCCAGCGCCACCGTGTCGGCGAACTCCCGCACCGCGCTGGTCCGGCTGACCACGCGTCCGCTGTGCACCACCAGCCGGCTGTGCCCGCCGGCCAGCGCCCCCGCCAGGCTGTCGCCGCGGACCGCCAGCAGCTCGGCCGGGAAGCCGGCGTCCACCCGCACCGGAGGCAGCCCGAGCGCCGCCCGCGCCTGGTTGGACACGGTGTCGTACGCCGCGTCGGGGCTCAGCACCCCGCCCGCCGCCAGCAGGTACGCGGCCTCCAGCGGATCGGCCCGACCGACCGGGTTGGCGCCGTCCCGCAGCGAGCCGCTGCCCGCCACCAGTGGCACCCGCGCCTCCACCAGCTCGCGCAGCACCGAGTGCCGCAGCCCGACCGCCGGGCCCTCCAGACCGGAGCAGCCGCCGTTCTGCGGCAGGCAGACCACCCGGACCCCGCTGCTGGCCAGCACCGCCGAGGCGCCCGGCGCCAGCGACCCGCACGGCCCCAGCACCACCCGCGGCCGCAGCGGTCCGAGCGCCCCGGCCAGCCGGGCCAGCTGTCCCGGGTCGGCGGCCGTGGTGTGCAGGTCCACCGGGCAGTCCGCCTCCCGGGCGGCCTCCAGCAGCACCTGGACGAAGCCCGCCGGGTCCGGGTCCAGTTCGGGGCAGCCGCCGGCCGCGGTGGCCCCCAGCTTGAGCGCGTCCCGCAGCTGGGCCCGGCCGTCCGCACCGGCCCGGCCGGTGAGCAGCCGGGGCATGGCGACGGCCTGCAGATCGGCGAGGCCGCGCAGCGCCTGGCGGGCGGTGAGCACCGCCTCCAGCCGGCGCAGCCCGTGCACGTCGCCGATCCGGACGTGGGTGCGCTGGGCGGTGGCGCCGTAGCCGAGCGAGGTGAGCGCGGCCTCGGTGACCCGCCGGGTGAGGTCGGAGGGCGTCTCCGGCGGAGGGGCGGGCAGCGCGGCGGAGAAGGCGACGTCGTAGTGGGCGTGCACCTCGGCGGGGGCCGGCAGCAGCAGGTAGCCGCGGAGGTCGATCCGGGCGCCGGTGGTGACGGTGGGGGCGCCGGGCAGGGCCGGCAGCGGGCCGAGACCGCCGGAGGTGCCGACGGCCTGGATCCGGTCGCCGCTGATCCGGACGTCCACCACCCGGCCGTCGGCCAGCCGTGCGTCGGTGAGGAGCAGGACGGGGCCGTGCCCGAGCGGGTTGGCCGCCGGGCCGGGTCCGGGCTGCGGCCCGTCGGCGGCTGCGCTGTCCATCGCCCGGCTCCCTCTTCGTGCCGGCCCGGCCCGCTGTCCACGGCCCCGTCCCGGTTCCGATCAATGAGCGACGAGCCTACGGCGGGCAGGGGCGGGGCGCAGGGAGGCGGGCAATAGTCGTATCGGGTCGGGCCGCTGCCCGACCGGGCCGGTCGAACGCGCTGCCTTCGATCGCTCGCCAGTGCAGGCCGTCCACCTGCGGACTTCGCGGCGGGATACGGATTTCACCTCTGGGCGCGGAACGTGTAATCTCTTCCTCGTTCGCCCCTATAGCTCAGTCGGTAGAGCGTCTCCATGGTAAGGAGAAGGTCTGCGGTTCGATTCCGCATGGGGGCTCTGGTGAGAGAGGACCGGCTTCGGCCGTGTTCAGGATCACCGTGGCGGTGTAGCTCAGTTGGTAGAGCAAGCGGCTCATAATCGCTGTGTCACCGGTTCAAGTCCGGTCACCGCTACTCCGCGTAGTCGGTCGGGAGATCGCACTCCCGGTCGGCTACTCTTGTCTTTGTTCTCATTCATTGTTGTACAAGGAAGGCACTCCCGTGGCTGCCACCGATGTCCGCCCGAAGATCACGCTGGCCTGCGTGGAGTGCAAGGAGCGGAACTACATCACCAAGAAGAACCGGCGTAACGACCCGGACCGTCTTGAGATGAAGAAGCACTGCCCCCGCTGCAACTCGCACACCGCGCACCGCGAGACCCGTTGACCCTGTTGCAGGGCACCGGGCCTGTGTGAACCAGGTCTACGACTCCGGGCCGCAATCCTCATTGGGTTGCGGTCCGGAGTTTTTTTGTCATCCAACGCGCTTCCGAGGAGTTGCCCGTGGCACTCGACCCCTCCTTCATCGGGCGGACGTACCCGCCCACCGAGCCGTACGAGGTCGGCCGGGAGAAGATCCGCGAGTTCGCCGCCGCCGTGGGCGACGCCAACCCGGCGTACACCGACCAGGAGGCGGCCAAGGCGTTCGGTCACCCGGACGTGATCGCCCCGCCGACCTTCCCGTTCATGCTCACCTTCCGGGCCGCCGCCCAGGTGGTCCAGGACCCCGAGCTGGGCCTGGACTACAGCCGGGTCGTGCACGGGGACCAGAAGTTCGTCTACACCCGCCCGGTCCGGGCCGGTGACCGGCTGACCGTCGAGGTCGCCATCGACAACATCAAGTCACTGGCGGGCAACGACGTCCTCACCGTGCGTGGCGAGGTGTCGGACGAGACCGGCGAGCACGTGGTGACGTCGGTCATGACGCTGGTGGCCCGGGCCGCCGACGAGAAGACGGGGGAGTGAGCCCGATGGCGATCAGCTACGACGAGGTCGAGGCCGGCACCGAGCTGCCCGCGCAGTCCTTCCCGGTGACCCGCGCCACACTGGTGCAGTACGCCGGAGCCTCGGGCGACTTCAACCCGATCCACTGGAACGAGAAGTTCGCCCTGGAGGTCGGCCTGCCCGACGTCATCGCGCACGGCATGTTCACCATGGCCGAGGCGATCCGGGTGGTCACCGACTGGGTCGGCGACCCGGCCGCGGTGGTCGAGTACGGCGTCCGCTTCACCCGTCCGGTGCCGGTGCCCAACGACGGGGTCGGCTCCGTGATCGAGGTCACCGGCAAGGTGGCCAAGCTGCTGGACGACCGCAGGGTCCAGGTCGACCTGGTGGCGACCTACGGCGGCCAGAAGGTGCTGGGCATGTCCCGGGCCGTCGTCCGGCTGGCCTGATCCTCCGCCCGGCCCGACCCTCCGGCCCGAACGGGCGGGGTGCGTACGGGGGCCCCGTACGCTGGGGGGCGTGCTGGAAGAACTCGACGCCCCCCTCGCCCCGCTGACCACCCTCCGGCTCGGCGGCCCGGCCCGCCGCCTGGTGACCGCGCACACCGACGACGAGGTGGTCTCGGCCGTCCGCGCGGCCGACGCGGCGGGCGAGCCGCTGCTGGTCCTCGGCGGCGGCTCCAACCTGGTGATCGGCGACGCCGGCTTCGCCGGCACGGTGCTGCGGATCGCCACCACCGGCTTCGCGCTGGACGGCACCGCACTGGAGCTGGCCGCCGGTGAGGTCTGGGCCGACGCGGTGGCCCGGACGGTCGACCACGGGCTGGCCGGCGTCGAGTTCCTGGCCGGCATCCCCGGCTCGGCCGGGGCCACCCCGGTGCAGAACGTCGGGGCCTACGGCCAGGAGGTGGCCCAGACGATCACCGAGGTGGTCGCGTACGACCGCCGGTCCGGCGAGGTGCTCGCCCTCACCGGCGCCGAGTGCGGCTTCTCCTACCGGCACAGCCGCTTCAAGGCCGAGCCCGACCGCTACGTGGTGCTGCGGGTCCGCTTCGCGCTGGAGGACGCCGGCGGGCAGTCCACCCCCGTCCGCTACGCCGAGGTCGCCAAGCACTTCGGGGTGGCCCAGGACGAGCGGGTCGGACTGCGCGAGGCGTACGAGGCGGTGCTGGGCCTGCGCTCCGGCAAGGGCATGGTGCTGGACCCGGCGGACCACGACACCTGGTCGGCGGGCTCCTTCTTCACCAACCCGGTGCTGGACCCCGAGCAGTACGCCGTGTTCCTGGCACTGGCCGCCGAGCGCGAGCTGACCGCCCCCGCCTACCCGGCGCCGGACGGCCGCACCAAGACCTCGGCGGCCTGGCTGATCGACAGGGCCGGGTTCGGCAAGGGCTACGGCAGCGGCCCGGCGACCCTCTCCACCAAGCACACCCTGGCGCTCACCAACCGGGGGGCCGCCACCACCGAGGACCTGCTGGTGCTGGCCCGGGAGATCCGGGACGGCGTGCGCGCCGCCTTCGGGGTGGAGCTGGTGAACGAGCCGGTGATGGTCGGCGTCACCCTCTGAGGCCCCTCCCCGGGGGATCGCGGGGTGACTCCCGGGGAGGCTCCGGGGCGACTCCCGAGGAGCTCCGGGATGACTCCCCGGGACGACTCCCCGGGCTGACTCAGCCCGCCAGCCAGGCGTCGACGTCCGCGAGCAGTTCCTTCCGCACGCTCTCCGGCGCGCACGAACCGCGCACCGACTGGCGCGCCAGTTCGGCCAGTTCGGCGTCGGAGAAGCCCAGGACGTCGCGGGCCAGGCCGTACTGGTCGGCCAGCCGGCTGCCGAACAGCAGCGGGTCGTCGGCGCCGAGCGCCAGCGGCACCCCGGCGTCGAACAGCCGTCGCAGCGGGACGTCCTCAGGCCGCTCGTAGACGCCGAGCGAGACGTTGGAGGACGGGCAGACCTCGCAGGTGACCTGGCGGTCCGCCAGCCGTTGCATCAGCCGGTCGTCCTCGGCGGCCCGGACCCCGTGGCCGATCCGGCCGGCGCCCAGGTCGTCCAGGCAGTCGCGGACCGACTCCGGTCCGGCGAGTTCGCCGCCGTGCGGGGCCGCGAGCAGCCCGCCCTTGCGGGCGATGTCGAAGGCCCGGTCGAAGTCGCGGGCCAGGCCGCGCCGCTCGTCGTTGGAGAGGCCGAAGCC
This sequence comes from Kitasatospora sp. NPDC058406, assembly GCF_042722765.1. NCBI lineage: Bacteria > Bacillati > Actinomycetota > Actinomycetes > Kitasatosporales > Streptomycetaceae > Kitasatospora > Kitasatospora sp. NPDC058406. The sequence goes on along the minus strand of NZ_JBHXKE010000258.1, from coordinate 3,788 downwards.
GACCACGCCCCGGTCGGCGTACCGGACGGCGAGCCGGGCCAGGGTCCGGGCGTCCATCGGGGACTTCATCCGGTTGGCCGCGACCAGGACCCGGATACCGACCCCGGTGGCCGCGGCGGCCTGCTCGACGGCGTCCAGGATCAGCTCCAGGGCGGGGATCAGCCCGCCGAGCCGGGGCGCGTACGAGGTCGGGTCGACCTGGATCTCCAGCCAGCGCGAGCCGTCCCGCCGCTCGTCCTCGGCGGTCTCCCGGACCAGGCGGCGGATGTCGTCCTCGTCACGGAGCACCGAGCGGGCGGTGTCGTAGAGGCGCTGGAAGCGGAACCAGCCGCGTTCGTCGGTGGCCCGCAGGCTCGGCGGCTGGTCGGAGCTGAGCGCCTCCGGCAGCCGGACGCCGTGCCTGTCGGCCAGTTCCAGCAGGGTGGCCGGGCGCATCGAGCCGGTGAAGTGCAGGTGCAGGTGGGCCTTGGGCAGGTCCCTGACGTCTCGCGGGTTCAGCAGGCGTTCCATTCACGAATCCTGCCGTACGGAGGGCCCGGACGGGAACCGCCCCCTTCACATCCCCCGAAGGGGTGAAAAGGGGGCGGGCCGGGAGCCGGTGCCGTCAGTCGCGGGCCTCGGCGAGCAGCTTCTGGATCCGGCCGACGCCCTCGGCCAGGTCGGCGTCGCCCAGCGCGTAGGAGAGGCGCAGGTAGCCCGGGGTGCCGAAGGCCTCGCCGGGGACGACCGCGACCTCGGCCTCGTCGAGGATCAGGGCGGCCAGCTCGCCGGAGGTCTGCGGGCGCTTGCCGCGGATCTCCTTGCCCAGCAGGCCCTTGACGGACGGGTAGACGTAGAAGGCGCCCTCGGGCTCGGGGCAGACCACGCCGTCGATCTCGTTGAGCAGCCGCACGATGGTCCGGCGGCGGCGGTCGAAGGCGGTGCGCATCTCGTGCACGGCCGAGAGGTCGCCGGAGACGGCGGCGAGCGCGGCCCGCTGGGCGACGTTGGAGACGTTCGAGGTGGCGTGCGACTGCAGGTTGGTCGCGGCCTTGACGACGTCCTTGGGGCCGATCACCCAGCCCACCCGCCAGCCGGTCATGGCGTAGGTCTTGGCGACACCGTTGACCACGACGGTCTTGTCGGCGAGCTCCGGCAGCAGGGCCGGCAGCGAGGTGAACTCCGCGTCGCCGTAGACCAGGTGCTCGTAGATCTCGTCGGTGAGCACCCAGAGGCCGTGCTCCAGCGCCCAGCGGCCGATCGCCTCGGCCTCGGCCCGGGTGTACACCGCGCCGGTCGGGTTGGACGGGGAGACGAAGAGCACCACCTTGGTGTTCTCGGTGCGCGCGGCCTCCAGCTGCTCGACCGAGACCTTGTAGCCGGTGGTCTCGTCGGTCACGACCTCCACCGGCACGCCGCCGGCCAGCTGGATCGACTCCGGGTAGGTGGTCCAGTACGGGGCCGGGACGATGACCTCGTCGCCCGGGTCGAGGATCGCCGCGAACGCCTCGTAGATCGCCTGCTTGCCGCCGTTGGTGACCAGCACCTGGGAGGCGTCCACCTGGTAGCCCGAGTCACGGAGCGTCTTGGCGGCGATCGCCTCCTTCAGCTCCGGCAGTCCGCCGGCCGGGGTGTAGCGGTGGTTCTTCGGGTCACGGCAGGCCTCGACGGCCGTCTCGACGATGTAGTCCGGGGTCGGGAAGTCCGGCTCGCCGGCGCCGAAGCCGATGACCGGACGGCCGGCCGCCTTCAGGGCCTTGGCCTTGGCGTCGACGGCGAGCGTGGCGGACTCGGCGATCGCGCCGATCCGGGCGGAGACGCGCCGGTCGGCGGGGCGGACGGAACTGTCGGGCTGCGGGGTGGAAGCGCTCATGCCTGCATGGTCGCAGACGGCACACGGCCCGGGCATGGCGGTTTCACGATATGTACGGGGCCGTCCACATGGCGGCCCGGAAAGAAGAGGTTCGACCAAACACCCCCCGACCACGTACACTCACTGCTCGACGGACACCGAGCCGACCGGAACGCTCGCCACCTGTACCTGGGGCGGCGGGAGATGCGGTAGGTTGGTGGTCGCTACTGGAGCCGAAAAGCTCCGTAGGGCAATAGCTCAATTGGTAGAGCACCGGTCTCCAAAACCGGCGGTTGGGGGTTCAAGTCCCTCTTGCCCTGCTGCTTGATCCGTACTCAGCCCGTTCGCTCCAAAGAGCGAGCGGGCTTGATGCGGAGAGGGCACCGAACAGCACCGCTTTAGCCGGCCGCTCGTGCCCTACCCGGGTACGCAGGTGATGCTCGGCAGGACCCGGATTCAGGTGAGGACGAGTGACGGAGACCACGGGCTCCACCGCAACGCCTGAGAGCGGCAACCCCGAGGGGGCCGACGGCGCTGCCGAGACCACGCCTGCGGAGGGCGAGTCCCGCCGCAAGCGCTCTGGCGAGAAGAAGTCGGGCAAGCGCGGCAAGAAGGGCCCCTTCGCCCGGCTCGCGCTGTTCTACCGGCAGATCATCGCCGAGCTGCGCAAGGTTGTCTGGCCGACCCGCAGCCAGCTGGTGAACTACACCACGGTCGTGGTCGTGTTCGTCGTGATCGTGATGGCGTTCGTCTCCGGTCTCGACTACGGCTTCTCCAAGCTGGCCCTCTGGATCTTCGGCTGACGGAACCGCCACACCTTTGAAACAGCTTCCCGACCCGGGCCGGTCCTCGGCCCGGGTCGAGCTGTCTGCGTCGGAGGTACGGGGCCGCTACCGTTGACTCGGTACTGTTGAAGTCTCCGAGGCGAACTTCCGGCGCCCGCGAGAGCGGACCGGCACCGGGAACGCCACGGAGCGCGCCACCTTCACCATCTCCAGGAAAGAAGCAGCCACCGTGTCTGACTCCCCCCTGTACGACGCCGACGAGACCGTCCGCGAGGCGGATGTCGCCGCCGAGCTGGACGCGGCCGAGCTGGCTGACGACGTCGAGGCCGCCGAGCAGATCGTGGACGCCGCGGACGGCGACGAGGACGAGGCCGAGGCGCACGACGAGGTCGAGGCCGGCGAGCCGGCCGAGGAGGCCGCGCTGCACGAGGAGTCCGACGAGGAGCTCGCCGAGGAGACCGAGGCCGCAGCCGAGGACGAGGCCGGGACCGAGGACGAGACCGAGGCCGAGGACGAGGCCGAGGAGGCCGTCGAGGTCGACCCGGTCGCCAAGTTCCGCGAGGACCTGCGGTTCATGCCGGGCGAGTGGTACGTGATCCACACCTACGCCGGCTACGAGAACCGGGTGAAGCAGAACCTGGAGCAGCGCGCCGTCTCGCTCAACGTCGAGGAGTACATCTTCCAGGCCGAGGTGCCGCAGGAGGAGGTCGTCCAGATCAAGAACGGCGACCGCAAGACCATCCGCCAGAACAAGCTCCCCGGCTACGTCCTGGTGCGCATGGACCTCACCCCGGAGTCCTGGGGCGTCGTGCGCAACACCCCCGGCGTCACCGGCTTCGTCGGCAACGCCTACGACCCGTACCCGCTGACGCTGGACGAGGTCGTCAAGATGCTCGCCCCGGACGTCGAGCGCCAGGCGGCCAAGGAGGCCGGCAAGCCCTCCCCGGTCAAGCCCAGCGAGATCCAGGTCCTCGACTTCGAGGTCGGCGACTCGGTCACCGTCACCGACGGTCCGTTCGCCACCCTGCAGGCGACCATCAACGAGATCAACCCCGACTCGAAGAAGGTCAAGGGTCTGGTGGAGATCTTCGGCCGGGAGACCCCGGTCGAGCTCTCCTTCGACCAGATCCAGAAGAACTAGTCCCAACCGTCCGCGGATTAGGGGGCGGGGC
>NZ_JBHXKE010000257.1:0-12434 GCF_042722765.1 Kitasatospora sp. NPDC058406 | reverse complement strand
CCGGGAACGCCTCGTACAACCCCCGGCCCATCGACGCACGCTGCGCACCCTGCCCCGTGAACAGGAACGCCACCCGGCCCGCCCGTGCGGTGCCGATCAGACCACCCGCACCGGACGCCACCGCATCCAGCCCGGCCGCCAGCTCGTCGGTCCCACCCGCGAGCACCACCGCACGATGCGCCAGCACCGGACGCCGCGCCGCAGCCGCCGCCACGGCCGGCAGGTCGGTGCCCGACACCGTCCTCAGCCGCTCCGCCTGGGCCCGCAGCGCGTCCGGGGTCCGGCCGGACAGCAGCACCGGCACGGTCAGGTACGGCGCCGGTCCGGTCACGGTCTCGTCAGCCGGCGCCTCCTCCAGGATCACGTGCGCGTTGGTGCCGCTGATCCCGAACGAGGACACGCCCGCCCGACGCGGCCGGTCCCCCGAGGTCCACGGACGCGACTCCGTCAGCAGCCGCACCGCACCCGACGCCCAGTCGACGTGCGGGGACGGCCGGTCCGCGTGCAGGGTGGCGGGAAGGGTCTCGTGCCGAAGCGCCAGGACCATCTTGATGATCCCAGCGACACCGGCCGCCGCCTGCGTGTGGCCGATGTTGGACTTGATCGACCCCAGCCAGAGCGGAACGTCTCCGTCCCGGTCCCGGCCGTACGTCGCCAGCAGCGCTTCCGCCTCGATGGGGTCACCCAGCGTCGTGCCGGTGCCGTGCGCCTCGACGGCGTCGACGTCCTGCGGGGAAAGACCCGCCTGCGCCAACGCCGCCCGGATCACCCGCTGCTGCGACGGACCGTTCGGCGCCGTCAGACCGTTCGACGCACCGTCCTGGTTCACCGCCGTACCCCGCACCACCGCCAGCACCCGACGACCGGCCGCCCGCGCGGACGACAACCGCTCGACCACGAAGACGCCGGCGCCCTCGCCCCAGGCGGTGCCGTCCGCGTCGGAGCCGAACGACTTGCACCGGCCGTCGGCGGCCAGCCCGCGCTGACGGCTGAAGTCCAGGAAGGCCGTCGGGGTCGCCATCACGGTGACACCGCCGACCAGCGCCATCGAGCACTCGCCCGACCGCAGCGCCTGCGCGGCCAGGTGCAGCGCGACCAGCGACGACGAGCACGCCGTGTCCACCGTCACCGCCGGCCCCTCCAGGCCGAACGAGTACGAGACGCGGCCGGACAGCACGCTCGCCGCGTTCCCGGTGCCGATGTGGCCCGCCGAGTCCGCGACGTCCTCGGACCCGTCGTCCAGCAGCGCGACGTAGTCCTGACCGTTGGTTCCGGCGAACACGCCGACCTGCTCGCCGCGGAGCGACAGCGGGTCGACCCCGGCCCGTTCGAACGCCTCCCACGACGTCTCCAGCAGCAACCGCTGCTGCGGGTCCATCGCCAGCGCCTCGCGCGGCGAGATCCCGAACAGCCCCGCGTCGAACTCACCGGCGGCGGACACGAAGCCGCCGTCCCGGGTGTACGTGGTGCCGGGGTGCTCCGGGTCCGGGTGGTAGAGGGCTTCCAGGTCCCAGCCGCGGTCCGTGGGGAACCCGCCCATGGCGTCGGTCCCGGAGGCCAGCAGGTCCCAGAGGTCCTCCGGGGTGTCGGCCCCGCCCGGGAACCGGCAGGCCAACCCGACGATGACGATCGGATCGTCGGTGACCGGCGCGGCCGGAGCGGCCGGTACCGCCGCAGCCCGTCCGCCGACGAGCCTTTCCAGCAGGAACCCGGCCAGCCGGTCGGCGTCCGGGTAGTCGAAGACCAGTGCCGCCGGGAGGGTGAGTCCGGTCGCGGCGGCCAGCCGGTTCCGCAGTTCCATCGCGGTGAGCGAGTCGAGGCCGAGGTCCTGGAACGAGCGGTCGGGCGCCACCGCACCGCCCGACCCGTGCCCGAGCACCGCGGCAGCCTGGTCCCGCACCTCGGTCAGCAGGGTCCGGCGCGCCTCGGCGGGCGAGAGGTCCGCCAGCCGCAGCGCGAGCGGCAGCCGGCCGGTCACGGTCACCTCGCGGACCGACGCCCGCACCTCCGGCAGGTCGGCCAGCACCGACGCCGGCCGCAGCACGCCGGACTCGGCGGCGAACCGGTCCCACCGCACGTCCGCGACGACCACCGCCGGCTCGCCACCGCCCACCGCGGCGGCCAGCGCGGCCAGCGCGGCCGCGGGGGGCAACAGGGAGAGGCCCGAGCGGCGGAACTGCGCGGAGCCCGCGTGGCCGGCCATCATGCCGGCGTCGGCCCAGGGTCCCCAGGCGATCGAGGTGGCCGGCAGCCCGCGGGCCGCGCGGTGCTCCGCGAGCGCGTCGAGCGCCGCGTTGGCGGCGGCGTAGTTGGCCTGGCCGGGGTTGCCGAGCACGCCGGCGGTCGAGGAGAACAGGACGAACGCCGAGAGCGGGCGGTGCTCCGTCAGTTCGTGCAGCTGCCAGGCCGCACCGGCCTTGCTCGCCAGCACCGCGTCCAGGCGGGCCGGGTCGAGCCCGGCGACCACGCCGTCGTCCAGGGTCCCGGCGGCGTGCACGATCGCCAGGTCGGGCTCGTCGTCGAACTCCCGCACCAGCGCCGCGACCGCGTCGCGGTCGGTGAGGTCGCAGGCACGGGCCTCGACGTTCTCGAACTCCGCCGTCAGCTCGCGGACACCCTCCGCCCCGGTCCCCCGTCGGCCGACGAGCACGACCCGTCGGGCGCCGTGCTCCACCGCCCACCGGGCGACCTGGCGGCCGAGACCACCGGTGCCTCCGGTGACCAGAACCGTCCCACGCGGCTCCCAGCCGCCTCCCGACCGCCGAGGCGCCGGGGCCAGGCGGCGGACCAGCAGCCCGCCGCCCCGGACCGAGACCTCGGTCTCGTCACCCAGCCCGCCGGCGAGCACGGCCACCAGACGGCCGCCCGCACGGACGTCCAGGTGCTCCGGCAGGTCGATAAGCCCGCCCCAGCGGTCGGGGTGTTCCAACCCGACGACGCGGCCGAAGCCCCACACCTCCGCTCGGTGCGGGTCGACCGCCGGATCGGCGGACCCGGTCGCGACCGCCCCCCGCGTGAGGAGCCAGAGCGGCGCCGCGATTCCGGCGTCGCCCAGTGCCTGGACGGCGGCGAGCACGCCGGTGAGCGAACCCGCCGGTACCAGCACGCCGACCGGCGGTGCGTCGAGCGTCCGCAGCCGGTCGGCCAGCTCGGCCCGCACCCCGATCTCCAACCGGAGCACGGTCGCGCCGTGACCGGTCAGGACATCGGCGAGGGCGGCGGTCTCCTCGTCGTCCTCACCGAGAAGCAGCCAGGATCCGTCGACCCGGGCCGCGCCGGGATCGGCGACCGGCTTCCAGGTGACGCGGTATCGCCAGCCGTCGATGAGCGACCGTTCCTGGCCGCGCGCCCGCCAGGTCGACAGCGCGGGCAGCACGGTGGCGGCGGCATCGGTATCGACACCCAACTCCGCTGCGAACGCCGGGAGATCGCCCCTCTCAACGACGTTCCAGAAGCCCGCCTCCGCAGGTTCCGCCGAACGGCCGGGCGCTGCTGCTTGCAGCCAGTACCGCTGGTGCTGGAAGGCGTAGGTCGGCAGCTCGGCCGGTCGGACGCCGGTGAACAGCGGCGACCAGTCGACCGGGACGCCGTTGACGTGCAGGGTCGCGAGCGCCGTCAGCGCGGTGGTGACTTCGTCACGGTCGCGGCGCAGCAGCGGCGCCGTGACGGCGTCGGGCTGCTGGACGAGCGCCGACAGGACGCCGTCCGGGCCCAGTTCGACGAACCTGGTGACGCCGTCGAGCGCTTCGAGGGCATCGGCGAAGCGGACGGGCTTGCGGACCTGGTCCACCCAGTACTCCGGGTCCGACCACTGCCCGACACCGACCGGGCGGCCGGTCACCGACGAAACTGCCGGGACCGAAGGCTCGGCGAAGGCCAGGGACCGCACCACGGCGCGGAAGTCCTCCAGCATCGGCTCCATCAACCGGGAGTGGAAGGCGTGGCTGGTCCGCAGGCGGCTGGTCTTCCAGCCCCGCTCGCCCGCAGCCTCCGCGACGGCGTCGATCTCGGCTTCCAGGCCCGCAACCACCACGGCCGCAAGGCCGTTCACCACCGCGACGTCCACGTCCGGGAACGCGGCGAGGACGTCCGCCTCGGAAGCACCCACCGCGAGCATCGCCCCACCGGCCGGAAGGGCCTGCATCAACCTGCCGCGCGCCGCGACCAGCGTGGCCGCGTGCGGCAGAGACAGCACTCCGGCCACGTGCGCGGCAGCGATCTCACCGATCGAATGACCGACCAGCACGTCCGCCCGCACACCCCAGTGCGACAGCAGCGCATGCAACGCCACCTCCACCGCGAACAGCGCCGGCTGCGCGTACCCCGTCCGGTGGATCAGCTCCTCGTCCGCCAGCACCTCCGCCAACGGCCGGTCCAAGTGAGCATCCACGTGCAACGCCACCTGGTCGAACGCGTCCGCGAACACCGGGAAGGTCTCGTACAGGCCCCGGCCCATCGACGCACGCTGCGCACCCTGCCCCGTGAACAGGAACGCCACCCGACCAGAAGCCGCCGTACCGGTCAAGCCACCCGACCCGGAAGCTACCGCGCCCAGCCCGGTCGTCAACCCCTCGGTGTCACCGGCGAGCACCACCGCCCGATAGGCCAGCGCGGCACGCCGGGCTGCCGCTGCGGCGAGCGCGTGGAGATCCCGATCAGCCACAAGTCGCACCTGCTGTGCCTGGGCACGGAGCGCCGCCTCGTCCGCACCGGACAACAGCACCGGCACCAAGGGAAGTTGCACTGCCACGACGGCGGCGGACTCGACGGCCGGGGGCTCCTCCACGATCACGTGCGCGTTCGTACCGCTGACGCCGAACGCCGACACACCCGCCCGACGAGGCCGGTCCCCGGCGCTCCAGGGCCGCGCCTCCGTCAGCAACTCGACGGCGCCCGCCGACCAGTTGACCTCGGTCGACGGCTCGTCCGCGTGCAGGGTGGCGGGCAGGGTCTCGTGCCGCATCGCCAGAACCATCTTGATGATGCCGGCGACACCGGCCGCCGCCTGCGTGTGGCCGATGTTGGACTTCACCGACCCGAGCCAGAGCGGGTCGCCGCCGTCCCGGTCCTGACCGTAGGTGGCCAGGAGGGCCTGGGCCTCGATGGGGTCGCCGAGCGTCGTGCCGGTGCCGTGCGCCTCGACCGCGTCGACGTCCTGCGGGTTCAACCCCGCCTGCGCCAACGCGGCCCGGATCACCCGCTGCTGCGACGGACCGTTCGGCGCCGTCAGACCGTTCGACGCACCGTCCTGATTGACCGCCGTGCCCCGCACCACCGCCAGGACCTGGCGACCGGCCGCCCGCGCCGACGACAGCCGCTCCACGAGCAGCATGCCGACCCCCTCGGACCAACCCGTCCCGTCCGCGTCCGCGCCGAACGACTTGCACCGGCCGTCCGGCGCCAGACCCCGCTGACGCGAGAACTCCACGAACACATCCGGCGTCGGCATGACCGTCACACCACCGACCAGCGCCATCGAGCACTCACCCGAACGCAGCGCCTGCGCGGCCAGATGCAGGGCCACCAGCGACGACGAACACGCCGTGTCCACCGTCACCGCCGGGCCTTCGAGCCCGAACGTGTACGAGATCCGCCCCGACATCACCGACGAAGCCGTACCCGTCAGCAGATGGCCTTCCAGGCCCTCCCCGCTCTCCGCCGCCCCGGTGCCGTACCCCATGAACGAGGCGCCGACGAACACGCCCACCGGCTCGCCGCGCAGGCCGAGCGGATCGGCACCGGCCGCCTCCAGCGTCTCCCACGACGTCTCCAGCAACAGGCGCTGCTGCGGATCCATCGCCAACGCCTCGCGCGGCGAGATCCCGAACAGCCCCGCATCGAAGTCCCCCGCCCCGTACAGGAACCCGCCCTCCCGGGCGTAGAACGTCCCCGCATGCTCCGGATCCGGGTGGTACAACCCCTCCAGATCCCACCCACGATCCGTCGGGAACGCCCCGATCCCGTCCCTCCCGGACGCGACCAGATCCCAGAACTCCTCCGGCGTCCCCACACCACCCGGCAACCGCAGACCCATCCCCACGATGACGATCGGGTCGTCGCCGGTGGCGGCCAAGGGCACCGGAGCGGCGGGACCCGCGGCGTCCGCGCCGCCGACCACCTGCTCCAGAACGAACCCGGCGAGCCGCTCGGCGCTCGGGTAGTCGAACGCCAGCGTCGCGGGAAGCACCAGCCCGGTCGCGGCCTGCAACCGGTTCCGCAGCTCGACGGCCGTCAGCGAGTCGAAGCCCAGCTCCTTGAACGCCCGCGACGCCTCGACCGCCCCGGTCGAGGCATGACCGAGGGCAGCGGCGACGTGCGTCCGTACGACGTCCGCGACGAGCCGCTGCCGGTCGGCGACCGGCACGCCCGCCAACCGCTGGACGAACGCGGACGACTGGGAGCCACCCAGCGGCTCGGGGACGGCAAGGTCACGGGCGGCCGGGAGATCCGCGAAGAACGGCCGGGCGCGCGTGCTGGTGAAAGCGGGCAGGAAGTCGGCCCACCGGATGTCGGCGACGGTCACCTGGTCCTCGCCGGCCCCGACCGCGCCGGCCAGGGCGGCCAGCGCGAGCGCCGGGTCGACCGGGGTGATGCCGCGACGGCGCAGCCGGTCGGCGACCTCGGCCTCGGCGGCCATGCCGACCTCGGCCCACGGGCCCCAGGCGACGGCGGTGCCCGGCAGTCCTCGGGCACGGCGTCCGGCGACCACGGCGTCCAGCGCCGCGTTCGCCGCCGCGTAGGCGGCCTGGTCGGCGCTGCCCCAGATTCCGGCGATCGAGGAGAAGACCACGAACGCGTCGAGACGCGTACCGACCAGCGCGTCCAGGTGCAACGCCCCGTCGACCTTGCCGGACAGCACACGGTTCAGGTGCCCGGCGTCGGCGTCGGCCAGCCCGGCGTCCTCGGCCACACCTGCGGCGTGCACGACCGCGTCGACCGCACCGACCTGTGCGAGCAGCGCCTCGACGGCGGCCCGGTCCGAGAGATCGCACGCGTACGCCTCGGCACCCGGAAGTTCGGCGAGCAGTGCTTCCGCGCCGGGCGCGGCGGGGCCCCGCCGGCTGACCAGCACGATCCGCTCCGCGCCGTTCGAGGCCGCCCATCGGGCGACCTGGGCGCCGAGCCCGCCGGTGCCTCCGGCGATCAGCACGGTGCCGCGCGGACGCCAGGTGGCTCCGCCGGTCGCCGGGGCCGCCACCAGACGCCGGACCAGAACGCCGCTGCTGCGAACCGCCACCTGGTCCTCGGGGCCGAGCGCACCGGCCAGCACCGGACCGAGCCGGGCGACCGCCCTGGCGTCGAGGGTCTCCGGCAGGTCCAGCAGTCCGCCCAGGAGCTCCGGGTGTTCGAGGCCGACCACGCGGCCCAGTCCCCACTTCGCCGCCTGCAAGACGTTCGGCGCGCCGTCCGCCCGGCCGACGGACACCGCGCCCCGGGTCGCCAACCACAGCGGCGCACCGCCCGCGACCTCGGCCGATGCCTGGACGACGGCCAGTGCGCCCGCGAGGGACACGGCCGGGAGCACGAGGATGCCTGCGGGCTCCAGCTCACGCAGACGCGTGGCCAGGTCGGCGCGGTCGCCGAGCGGTACGACCACGGCGTCGGCGCCGAGCGCGGTCAGCGCCTCGGCGAACTCGGACGCTTCGACGCGTACGGACGCCTCGTCACCGACGATCGCCCAGCGGCCACGGGGCGCCGCCTCGGCCAGATCGGTGACGGGCTTCCAGGTGACACGGTGACGCCACCCGTCGATCAGCGAGCGCTCCCGACCGCGGGCCCGCCAGGACGCCAGCGCGGGAACGAGCGGTTCCAGGGTGGTGACCGGGACACCGAGCCTGGAGGCGAGTCCGGCGGTGTCGCCACGGTCGATCGGGTCCCAGAACGCCTCGTCGGCGGCCACGGCCGGCGCTTGGGCGCGGGTCTCCAGCCAGTACCGCTGGTGCTGGAAGGCGTAGGTCGGCAGCTCGGCCGGTCGGACGCCGGTGAAGAAGGGCGACCAGTCGACCGGGACGCCGTTGACGTGCAGGGTCGCCAACGCCGTGAGCACGGTGGTGACTTCGTCGCGGTCGCGGCGCAGCAGCGGCGCGGTGACGGCGTCGGGCTGCTGGACGAGCGCGGACAGGACCGCGTCCGGGCCGAGTTCGACGTAGGTGGTGACGCCGTCGAGCGCCGCGAGGGCGTCGAGGGCGTCGGCGAACCGGACGGGCTTGCGGACCTGGTCGACCCAGTACTCCGGGTCCGACCACTGCCCGACACCGACCGGGCGGCCTGTCACGGAGGACACCGCCGGGACCGAAGGCTCGGCGAAGGACAACCCACGCACCACGGCGCGGAAGTCCTCCAACATCGGCTCCATCAACCGCGAATGGAAGGCGTGACTGGTCCGCAGACGGCTGGACTTCCAACCCCGCTCGCCCGCCGCCTCGGCGACGGCGTCGATCTCGGCTTCCAGGCCCGCAACCACCACGGCCCCAGGGCCGTTCACCACGGCGACGTCCACGTCCGGGAACGCCTCCAGCACCTCCGCCTCGGAAGCACCCACCGCGAGCATCGCCCCACCGGCGGGAAGGGCCTGCATCAGTCGGCCCCGGGCCACGACCAACGCCGCCGCATCACCGAGCAACAGCACCCCGGCCACATGCGCGGCAGCGATCTCACCGATCGAGTGACCGACCAGGACATCCGCCCGCACACCCCAGTGCGTGAGGAGCGCGTGCAACGCCACCTCGACCGCGAACAGGGCCGGCTGCGCATACCCCGTCCGGTGGATCAGCTCCTCGTCCGCCAGCACCTCCGCCAACGGCCGGTCCAAGTGAGCATCCACGTGCAACGCCACCTGGTCGAAGGCATCCGCGAACACCGGGAACGCCTCGTACAACCCCCGGCCCATCGACGCACGCTGCGCACCCTGCCCCGTGAACAGGAACGCCACCCGGCCCGCCCGTGCGGTGCCGATCAGACCACCCGCACCGGACACCACCGCATCCAGCCCGGTCATCAGCTCGTCGGTGTCACCGGCGAGCACCACCGCCCGGTGAGCGAGCGCGGCACGGCGGATCGAGGCCGCGCCGAGTGCCACCGGGTGAGCAGCGCCCACCTCGGCGCTGTCGATCAGCTGTTGAGCCTGAGCACGCAGGGACGCCTCGTCCGTACCGGACAACAGCACCGGAGCCAGTGGCAGTTCCACTGCTGCCACGGCGGCGGCCTCGACCGTCGGTGGCTCCTCCACGATCACGTGCGCGTTGGTGCCACTGACGCCGAACGCCGACACACCCGCCCGACGAGGCCGGTCCCCGGGGTTCCAGGGCCGCGACTCCGTCAACAGCGACACCGCGCCGGAAGCCCACTCCACGTGCGGGGAACGCTCGTCGGCGTGGAGCGTCGCGGGCAGGGTCCCGTGCCGCATCGCCAGAACCATCTTGATGATGCCGGCGACACCGGCCGCCGCCTGCGTGTGCCCGATGTTGGACTTCACCGACCCCAGCCACAACGGCTCGCCGCCGTCACGGTCCTGACCGTACGTCGCCAGGAGCGCCTGGGCCTCGATGGGGTCGCCGAGCGTCGTGCCGGTGCCGTGCGCCTCGACCGCGTCGACGTCCTGCGGGTTCAACCCCGCCTGCGCCAACGCCGCCCGGATCACCCGCTGCTGCGACGGACCGTTCGGCGCCGTCAGACCGTTCGACGCACCGTCCTGATTGACCGCCGTACCCCGCACCACCGCCAAGACCTGGCGACCGGCAGCCCGCGCCGACGACAACCGCTCCACGAGCAGCATGCCGACACCCTCGGACCAACCCGTCCCGTCCGCACCCGCACCGAACGACTTGCACCGGCCGTCCGGCGCCAGACCCCGCTGACGCGAGAACTCCACGAACACATCCGGCGTCGGCATCACCGTCACACCACCGACCAGCGCCATCGAGCACTCACCCGACCGCAGCGCCTGCACCGCCAGATGCAGGGCCACCAACGACGACGAACACGCCGTGTCCACCGTCACCGCCGGGCCTTCGAGCCCGAACGTGTACGAGATCCGCCCCGACATCACCGACGAAGCCGTACCCGTCAGGAGGTGCCCCTCCACGCCGTCGGAAGCCTCGACCGGTCCGGAGCCGTATCCCATGAAGGAGGCGCCGACGAACACGCCCACCGGCTCGCCGCGCAGGCCCAGCGGATCGGCACCCGCCGCCTCCAGCGTCTCCCACGACGTCTCCAGCAACAGGCGCTGCTGCGGATCCATCGCCAACGCCTCACGCGGCGAGATCCCGAACAGCCCCGCATCGAACTCGCCCGCCCCGTACAGGAACCCGCCCTCCCGGGCGTAGAACGTCCCCGCATGCTCCGGATCCGGGTGGTACAACCCCTCCAGATCCCACCCACGATCCGTCGGGAACGCCCCGATCCCGTCCCTCCCGGACGCGACCAGATCCCAGAACTCCTCGGGCGTCCCCACACCACCCGGCAACCGCAGACCCATCCCCACGATCACCACCGGGTCGTCGCCGGCAGGCGCGACGGCTGCCGCGACGGTCGCGTCCGACACGAAGGTGCCCGGAGCGAAACGTCCCAGCACGAAGGCGGCGAGCCGCTCCGCGTCCGGGTAGTCGAAGACCAGCGTCGCGGGAAGCACCAGCCCGGTCGCGGCCTGCAACCGGTTCCGCAGCTCGACGGCCGTCAGCGAGTCGAAGCCCAGCTCCTTGAACGCCCGCGACGCCTCGACCGCCCCGGCCGACGCATGGCCGAGCACCACGGCCACCTCGGCCCGCACCAGGTCCAGCACCGCCCGGTGCCGCTCCACCGCCGACAGGCCGGCGAGCCGTGCGGCCAGACCGGTCTCCTCCGGCACGGGACCTCCCGTCATGGCGGGGGCCAGCCTGGCGAACAGCGGCCGCTCGCGAACGGCGGTGAACAGCGGCAGGAAGTCCGCCCAGCGGACGTCCGCGACGGTGACGGCCGCCTCGCCCGAGCCGACGGCCGATGCCAGCGCGGCCAGCGCCCGGGCGGGATCCATCGGGCTCAGACCCCGGCGGCGCAGCTGCGTGGCCGTCTCGTCGTCCGCCGCCATGCCGACCCGGGCCCACGGACCCCAGGCGACGGCGGTACCCGGCAGACCCTGCGCGCGACGCCGCGCCACCAGCGCGTCCAACGCCGCGTTCGCCGCCCCGTACGCCGCCTGCTCCCCGCTGCCCCAGACACCCGAGATCGACGAGAACACCACGAACGCGTCAAGATCCGTACCGACCAACGCGTCCAAATGCAACGCCCCGTCGACCTTGCCCCGGATCACCCGGTCCAGATGCGCCTCGTCCGCGTCCACGAGTGGCACGTCCTCGGCCACACCGGCCGCGTGCACGACCGCGTCGACCCGACCGACCACGGCCAGCAACGCCTCCACCGCGGACCGATCCGCCAGATCACACGCATGGATCTCCGCCATCGGCAGCTCCGCCAACAACTCCGCCGCCCCCGGAGCCTGAGATCCACGCCGCGAGAGCAACACCAACCGCTCCGCACCGTTCGCCGCCGCCCACCGCGCCACCTCGACGCCCAGACCACCCGTCCCACCGGCGATCAACACCGTGCCCCGAGGCTTCCAGACCGACCCGGAACCCACCGGCGCGTGAACGAGACGACGAACGAGCACGCCACCACCGCGCACCGCGACCTGGTCCTCCGCGCCCAACGCACCACCCAGGACAGCAGCAACACGACCCGCCGCCCGGCGGTCCAACTCGACCGGCAGATCGAGCAGACCGCCCCACATCCCGGGGTGCTCCAACCCCACCGCCCGGCCGAAGCCCCACAGCTGCGCCTGGTCGATCTCTCCAACGCCGTCCGCCGGTCCGGTGACCAACGCGTTCCGGGTCACGAACCACAGCGGCGTGCTGCACCCGGTGTCCACCAGCGTCCGGACCAGGTCGAGCGCATCGGCCAGGGACGTCGGCGACGCGACGAGACCCGTGACGTCCAGACCCGCCAGCTGCTCCCGGCCGGTCACCTGCACCACTGAAGCGCCCAGTGCCGCCAGCACCTCGGCAAGGCCGTGGACGTCCTCGCCGACCACCGCCCACACACCGTCGAGCCGGGCTTCGGCGGACACGGTCGCCGGCTCCCAGTCGACCCGGTACCGCCAGCCGTCGACCAACGACCGTTCCCGGCCCTGCGCCCGCCAGGTGGCCAGCGCCGGAACGAGGCTCTCAAGTGCCGTCGCCGTGACGCCCAGCTGATCGGCCAAGGTCCGCAGGTCACCGCGCTCGACGGTGGCCCAGAAGTCGGCGTCCTCACGGTCCGGCCCGGAGGTCCGGCCGACGGGCGCCTCGTCGGGCCAGTACCGCCGGCGCTGGAAGGCGTAGGTCGGCAGCTCGGCCGGTCGGACGCCGGTGAAGAAGGGCGCCCAGTCGACCGGAACGCCGTTGACGTGCAAGGTCGCCAAC
>NZ_JBHXKE010000256.1:0-12459 GCF_042722765.1 Kitasatospora sp. NPDC058406 | reverse complement strand
GGACGACCCCGCGCCGGGCGGAACCCGGCGCGCGGCCGCTCGGCTCAGTGGCGCGGACGGCGCCGGGAGGCGAGGACCACGGCACCGCCGACCACCAGCAGGAACGCCGAGGCGCCTGCGACCCGGGGGAGACCGGGCCCGGCTCCGGTCTCCGGCAGTTCCCCGCTCGGAGACGGATGCGGGACCCGGGTCGGGGTCGGGGTGGGAGCCGGTGTCGGCGTCGGACGGGGAGTGGGCGACCCGGAGGGCGAGGGGGACGGCGACGGAGACGGTGTGGGTGTGGGTGTGGGGGATGGGCTCGGCGAGGGCGAGGGCGACGGTGTGGGCGTGGGCGACGGGCTCGGCGACGGCGTCGGGGTGGGTGAGGGCGTGCCGGCCCGGCAGCTGACCTCGACCTCGCCCAGGCGCAGGTTCGTCACCTCCCCCTGGTAGAGCTGGTTGCCGCCGGTGTCGTTGAGCGTGCCCCGGACGTCGATGTCGAGCCAGGCCTCCGCGGTGTCCTGCCGGTTCTGTGCGGCCGGGTCCTGGTGGGGGGCGACGGTCACGGTGAGGGTGCTGGGTCCGATCTCGGGCCTGTCGAAGTCGGCGCCGGTGACGGCGAGGGTGGAGGTGCCGATGGGGACGAGCTGCCCGAGGACGGTGATCTGGCCGGCATCCGTCCGGTTGTAGGCCAGGGCGAAGGGCCCGACGGGCGGCGGCACGCACTCGGCGTAGGAGTCCATGGAGGCGACCGTGCCGCTGGGCGCGATGCGGATCAGGTCCTTGCTGCCGAGCCGGACGACGAGGTCGGTGAGCTGGGCCTGGGCGTAGTACTTCGCGGTGTCGGCGGCGGTCCGGGTCGTCATGGTGCTGATGGTGATGCGGCTGAGCATGCCGTCCGGGTCGCTGAAGTCCCCGTCGTCGGTGTCGCCGACGAACGTGCTGAGCGCCGTGCCGTAGGTCCCGCTGTACGGGGTGAAGCCCAGGGGCGGCACCGAGGGGGTGGTCAGCTGCACCAGCTTCGCGCCGGCGAGCGCGCCCGGTGGGAGCACTGCCGCTGCGGGGGTCTGGCCCTGTCCGAGGAGCACCACGCTGGCGAGGCCGGCGGCCGTGACCGCCCCGGCGACGGGGAACGCCGCCCTGCGTACGAAATCGTCCATGCGGCAGCAGTAACAGCCCCGCGGCGAACCGCCGGACAGGCTCGGCGTCCCGAACCCGTTCGGCCGCCGGAGCTCCCACCGGCGGCCTAACCAGGCGCCGGCCCGCGTCGGCTCGGCCCCCTTCTCCTTGCGCCCGCCCCGTCCGCCTTGAGCCCCGGCGGGGTGCGATGGCAGTACCGGAAGGACCTGCCGGCCGGCGGGGGTGAGCGGCCGTTGATCACGACCGGCGCCGAGGCGGGGTGAACCGCCCGCCCACCGGGGAAGGGAGCCGAGGATGTTCGGCGAACGACGGGCCCGCCACCGGGCCAACAACGCCTTCGACGACGGCGAGGGCGTCACCCGCTACCGCATGCAGCAGAAGGTCTTCTCCATCGGGGACGACTACTGGATCGACGACGAGGCCGGTGACCACGTCTACAAGGTCAACGGAAAGGCAATGCGCCTGCGCCGGACGTGGGCCGTCGAGGACCGCGAGGGCCACCGCGTCGCCGCCGTGCAGAGCCGGCCGATGCGGATCAAGGACTCGATGGAGATCGAGGACGCCGACGGCCACCGGATCGCGCTGGTCAAGAAGGGCCTGGTGGGGCCGGTGCGGGACCACTGGCGGATCAAGCAGGAGGAGGGCGGCGACCTGACCGTCCACGGCAACATCGTCGACCACGAGTACACGATCGAACGGGACGGCTACAAGGTCGCCGAGGTCTCCAAGAGGTGGTTCCGGCTGCGCGACACCTACGGTCTCGGCATCGGTCCCGACACCGATCACGCCACCGTTCTGGCAGCCGCGATCGCCATCGACGCCATGACCCACCCCGGCGACTGACCGCCCGCGGCCGAGGACGCTCCGAACGGCTCGGCGCGGGCGAAGACGATCAGGGTCCGGTCGGTCGCAGCCGCCGGCGTGCGGGTCGCGCGAACGGATCACCGAAAGGGTTCGGGACGTGTTCAGAGGGGGCCCCAGGGCTCCCCCGAAGTCTCCTCCGGGCGGTGCGGTCAGGCGCGGGCTTCGGCGCGGGTCCGGCGCCGGGGGAGTTCCACGACCTGGGTGCCGGCCGCACGGAGGAACTGTGCGACGGAGTCCGCAGTGGCACCCTCCAGGGAGAAGACCCAGAGGCCGGGCACCAGCACGGTGTCGACCAGACCCTTGGAGGCCCGGGCGAGCAGGATGCGCAGCTGGGGGCGCAGCGCGGAGGACGAGGTGCCGTTGTCCAGGTAGAGCCTGGGGGTTCCGAGGCCGAGCTGCTGGGCGTGGTCCTCCAGCGCCCACCGGTGAGCGGCCATGTCCCAGTGGTCGTAGGGGTAGCAGCGCAGGTAGACCGCGCTGCTCCCGATCAGGGTGGGCTGCTCGTGGGTGATGGTCATCGTCGCTCCTCGCCGGTACGGCAGGCGTGTGGCGCACGCCGCCGGGCGGTGCCCTGGACGGCTCGGTGCGCGATGGCCGCGCATTCGTCCGGGGTGGGATCGGCTACGGCCAGGTGTCACACGGTGGCTTCGGGTGAGGATGGCGACGGGGTGTGTGCGACCTCGGGAAGTGCCTTCCATCATGGAGCGGCGGAGCGGATATGTCTATACCAATGGGGCATGCACGGAACGGTCGGTGCACACCGGTCCCGCTCCGCAGCCGCCGGCCCCCTACTGCCCGCCGGTCCATCGGCGCGGCACGCTGTCCTGACCGGACCGGCACACCCCCCCGGCGCGCTGACATTCTCCTTCGTCCCGACCTGCTCCCAGACGGGGGAGGGCCGTACCCCGGCCGGCTCGTCGTACCGGGTACTTCTGCTGTTCGGGGTGCAGCGGTGGACGGCCCCCAGGTCGGACTGCCCGAGTCCAGGGCTGTGACGAAGCAGCGGTGCGCAAGCACGCGGAGGTCCTGGCCGTCGTCGCCGCGCCGAAGCCCCTGCCGGGTGTCGGCGGACTGACCCCGCACGCCGGGCCCGACTCGTACAAGGGCCTGGCCGAGAGGCTGCTGCGCGAGCGCCGCCTCGGCATCTGACCGACGAGTTGGGCGGCCGTGCGGTGTCAGGCATCACCCAACGTCACTCCGAGGTGGTGTCCGCCTCGTCCAGCGCAGCAGCACGCTTCTCCTCCTCCTTCTCGGAGAGGGCGTAGTCGTTGGTCGGCTTGACGATGGTGTGCGTGGTGACCTGCCCGCTGATCTGCTTGGTCTCCAGCCTCTGCTGACCTTCTGCCATTTTCTTGCTCCTTCTGCCGTGTCCGGTACGTCTGTCCTCCGGCATGTTCCCACCCGGGAGCACTGCGTAACGAGATGATGACGAGACACCGGTGAACCCGTCGGCTCGAACCGATCACCCGAACCGTCCGCGCAGACCGGCATCAGATAGCCGCGGGCCTCGACGGCGCGGTTCAGCGTGCTGCGGATGAGGTTCTCGCGTTCGTCCAGCGCCGTCTCGTCGAGGGTGTCGGCGAAATCCGCCGCCGTGTCGTCCTCGAAAGGGCCGATGCCCCAGGTGCCCATGCCGGTCTCCTCGTGTCGCCGTTCTGCGATCCGATCCGGCGGCCGGCGGCCGGCCGTCACGCGGTGCGGATGGCGGCCGCGGGGTGTCGCGGTGTCCGGACGAGGGTAGCGGCGGCTGCGGCGATGTAGAGGATCTGGAGGAGGGTGCGCGGGCCGAGGGGGTCTCCCTGGGCGGTGTTCCTGCGGGCGGCGGAGACGTTGGCAGGGAACACGGCGATCATGAGGGCGATGAGTCCGCCGGCGGCCCATCGCGCGGTGGCGGGGATGATCAGGCCGATCGCTCCGGCGGCTTCGAGCAGGCCGGTGATCGTCACGAGCAGGCCGGCGCGGGGCATCCACGGCGGGACCATGTCGACGAGGTCGGGCCGCAGGGCAGGGGCGAAGTGCGCGATCGAGGTGAGCAGGAACATGGCCACCAGCCCGGCCCGCAGGGCGGGCTGCCAGCCGGCGAGCGTGTCCGCTCCCAGTAGACCGGCCAGTCGGGCTGCAGTGAACCCGACGACCAGCGCGATCAATGGCTCCACCGGAGCGCTCCTTCCAGCAGGTGCTTCCCGGCGACGCGCGCCCGCCCGCTTCGTCCGTCCTCCAGTCCACCACCGGGCACGCACGCCCGCCACCGAGAGCGCGCCCGGCGCGTCGGCCGTGGTTGTTCGTCCCCGCGGTGCCGCGCTGGTCGAACATCACCAGGCGGTAGTCCTTGAGAACGGGCTCCAGCCTGGTTGCCGCCCGCTTGATCGCGGGGATGCTTCTTCCGGGGCCGCCTCTTGATGACGCGCGGCTCATGTTGGTAGCGAGGGAGTAATGAGGGCGGCGAGGTGGCGCACCTTCCTTTGCGGCGAGCCCGAGGCGACCTGGCTCGAACGCGCACCGAACGCGCACCGAACGCCGAGGACGTCCTCAAGGCTCACACCGAGGTCGTAGCCCCGGCTGAGTACAGATGAACGGGGCCAGGACCGGGCGGCTCAACGGAAGGCGGAGGCATTCTCTGAAACCCACTGACGGAATGGCTTGGCTGGGGAGCCGGTCACCCGCGAGACCGTGTCGCGCACCTTCAGCAGCTCGTCGTTGACGTCCCCGCCCGTCACATCGAGCACCGCATCGGCGGCCTCGTCTCCCAGGAACGCGGCCATGTGACGGTGGGCCTCCTCCCTGTTGATCTCAACGAACGGCACCTCCCGTTCCAGTACTGCCGCGATGACCTCCACCTGCTGACGGGCGGTCACCCGCTCCGGACCGGTCAGGGCGTACGTCCGGCTCTGGTGGCCGGACTCGATCAGTGCCACCCGTGCCACCGACGCGATGTCCGCGGGGTGGATCGTGGGGAGCCCGATGTCCGCGTACGGCACCCTGACCGGTTGGTGCTCGCGGATGGACGCCGCCCACCACAGGGCGTTCGAGGCGAACTGCGTCGGCCGCAGAATCGTCCAGGCCATACCGCTGTCCTTGAGCAGTCGCTCGACAGCCAGGTTCTCCTCGGCGGGGCCCAGGTGCGGATGGGTCTGGACGGTGATGGACGACACGAGCACCACGTGCTCCACACCTGCCTGCCGGGCGGCGTCGAGGATGTCGGCATCTGGGCCCATACGCGACACGAGGAACAGCGAGCGCGCCCCCTCCAGTGCAGGCTTGAGCGAAGCAGGTTCGGCGAAGTCGCCCTCAACGGCCTCGACCCCTGCGGGGAACTAGGCCCGCGCGGCATCGCGAGTGAGACCCCTCAAGGGTCCGGCACCGCACGCGTGCAGATCCTTCAGCAGAGCACTTCCTATGTTCCCGGTGGCTCCCGTGACGAGGATCATGAGCGCCTTCTCCCGTCGTCAGATGATCAGCTGGAGGACACGCTAGAAGCTCAATCGCACTTCAGGTCAAGGAGAGTCCTGACAGATTCGTGCTGCCGGGCACAGGCATGCGGGTCTCGGTACTCGGCTGGGCACTTCACCGAGGACGCCGGCCGTCCACCGTCCCGATGGACGGCCGACCCAGGAGACCACCGGACGAGCTCACCTGCCCGAGGTCCTCCGAGCCCGGCGCCACCTCGACCGGCTCACCCGTCGTCGCGACCATAGAATCCAGCACGCCTTCGACCTCGCCTGGTAGATCATCGACGAGTGGTCCGCCGGTGGCATGCCGTGAGAACTCGGGCGGTGGTGGACCCGCCGTCCTGACCACATCGAGCTCCACTCCGCCGGCACGAAGACCCCCTTCGAGGACCTCTTCGCCCGGTATCCTTCCCCGGGACCGCGGTGCTGACGGACGTGATCCTCGACCCGCCGACGGAGGCCGTCGATCCCGAGGAGCTCTATCTGGCCGCGACGGCAGAGCCGAGCTGAGCCGGGGATTCGCGCGGATCTGCACCACCCGCCGCCGCCAGGACCCGCTCTGCCTACGCTTCTGCCGCCCCCACAGAGCCCGGAAAGGCTCCCGATCAGCCGTCGGACTCGTGACCAGCTCGCTGCCAGGCACTGATTGTCCGTACTTCGGCCCCGCGTCCAGCCTGGGCGGGTAGCTTGCCGGTATGACGAGTAATGATATTCCCGTGACGGTAGAACAGATCGGCGCTGCCCTGGCCGCGTTGGGCGTCTACGAGGGCAACAACACGCCGGTCGAGCACGCCGAACGGGCCGCGCAGTTCGCCAGCCCCGACGTCTACCGGCTGCGTCTGCTCAACACCCTGCTGGGCGCGGTGCAGGGACAGGCGAAGCTCGCCGACGAGGCGGAGGAGGACGGCGAGGACCTCTTCACCGCATGGTTGGAGCAGCTGAACGGGGCTGGAGCCGGGGACGACCCGGTCAGGCAGATATCGTTCCTGGGCTGGCAGGTCCGGCGGGTGGGTATCCCGCTCTTCCTCCTCGCCAACGATCCGGACACCGGGGCCATCGTGGACGCGGCCGCGAAGGCTGCCGAGGCGTTGCACATCATGCTGGGCGTGATCGGCACACTTGAGGAGGCGGACCCGGCCGTCGACTTCGTCAACATCATCAACCAGGGCGGGATGCTGAGGGCGGGCCGAGAGCTACTGGTAACCGCTCTCGACAACACCGACACCGCGCTGGACACGTTCAAGTAGGTCGGCCCGTAGCGGCCCTGGCCCAGGCCCAGGCCAGGCCCAGGCCCCGGCCCCGGTCGGCCGGGGCCGCCTCCGGCGGCTCGCCCCGGACCAGGTCCGGGGCGGCCGTGGCCGGGCCGTCCACGGGCCCGGAGGTCGCCCGGGTCCCTACGCGGCGGGGCCCGGGTGGAAAGGTGCGGCGACGTCCATGACGTGCTCGCCCGGCTCGGCGGTGGCCCAGTTCGGGTAGTAGACCTCCCGGTTGGAGGCGCTGCGGGTGTGCCCGTGGCCGGTGAGCCAGGCACCGACGGCGTCGTGGACGGCGGCGCCCGACGCGGGAGCGTCGTCGCGCTTCGTCAGGGCGGTGTACGCCTCGCGGTGCGCGGCCTCGATGCGAACCCCGATGTGCCCTGCCGGTTCGACCGGACCGTCGGTGGGGGCGCAGACTTCGACCGGGCCTTCGGAGTCGTCGTCCACCAGTCCGTGGTAGACGGCGAAGAGCGGTCCGGACAGGCAGGCGTTGGCATGCCGCAGGTGGGTGAAGAGCAGTTCGGCCGCTTCGGCGAGGAAGGCCGGCAGGTGCGCGGCGTTCACGTGGCGTTGGATGCTGAGCACCTTCTGCTCGGGGACGTCCCGTTCGGCGATCTCGTACATGGTCTGCGGCCTTCCTGCCAGGACCGCCCGGGTGTAGGCCACCGTGTCGCGGCGGGTTGCGTGCGTGCGCGCCTGTTCGTGCCAGTACGCGTCGAGCAGGGGGACGCGATCCGCTGCGTCCGCGTCGAGTACTGCGGCGATCCGGGCCAGTGGCATCCCCAAGGCGCGCAGCAGCGCGATGTGGCGGGCGCGTTCCACCTGGGTGGGGCCGTAGCGGCGAAGCCCGGTGCGCGGGTCGACGTGGGCGGGCGGCAGCAGCCCCCGTGCGTCGTAGAGCCGCAGCGCCTTGGGGCTGAGCCGGGTCGCGGCGGCGAGTTCCCCGATGGTGATCGTCTGTTCCTGCACGCGGACCACTGTGCCCCCTGCCCCAGGGGCAGGAGCAAGTCCACCATCGGGCGCGGCGTCCCCTCGGCTCCGGACGCCCGGGTCGGGAGGCGGAGGCGTGGGATGCGGCCCCGGACGCGGGGCGTCGCCGGGCACGCTCCCAGGGGCAGGGCAGGGCAGGACGCTTGGTGACCGAATGATCGGGCTGAATGCCGGGCAGCCGGTCAAGGTGCGTGCTCTTGCGGCAGATCCGGTCAACTTCTGGCCGGCCTGCAGATCCACGGTGCCCAGCCGGTTTCCTGGTCCCGAACAGGCCACGAGGCCGGGGCCGACCGTCGGCCCAGGCTTCCGGGGCGGGAGGACGGACGCCACATGGTCGGCATCGACGGCGGCGGTCGCGCTGATGCGCACGATGACGCCCCGATCCCTCAGGATCACCAGGACCCTCCCGAGCAGGTACCCGAGGGCGGGGACCTCGTACCGGAGACCTCCCTGCCCAACGACCTGGTCGCCCTGATGGTGATGCACGGCGAGGCGTACTGGGAGTACGCGCGCCTGCACCTCGGCGATCCCGACGCTGCCGACGCGCTGGTCGACGACGTCTTCGCG
This sequence comes from Kitasatospora sp. NPDC058406, assembly GCF_042722765.1. Classification (NCBI taxonomy): domain Bacteria; kingdom Bacillati; phylum Actinomycetota; class Actinomycetes; order Kitasatosporales; family Streptomycetaceae; genus Kitasatospora; species Kitasatospora sp. NPDC058406. The sequence continues at coordinate 4,214 of NZ_JBHXKE010000256.1, read as the reverse complement.
GACCTCGCCGCCAACTGGGACCTGGTGCTGCGCCAGGAGAACGCGGGGCAGTTCTGCTGGGGTGTGCTGCGGGCGACGGTCGACGACACGCCGGAGCGTGTCGTCCGGCCGTCGGCCTTCACCTCCGCCGCGTTCGCGTTCGCCATGGCCGACGCCCGGGAGGCGTTCCGGGCGCTGGAGAGCGGGATCGGCCTGTTCGCGGCGATCGGCGACCTGCCGGACAGGCAGCACGACGTGGTCGTACTGACCTACGTGCTCGGCTATCCGGTCGTCACCGCTGCACGGATCATGGGTATCACCAAGAGCGGGGTGTACAGCCTGCGCCGCGACGCCCGCCGCCGGCTCGCCTCGGCGCTGGGTCTGGACGAACAGAGTGCCGAGACGGCGGAAGAGCAGTGATCGACATCCACGGCGCCGTCGACGCGCAATCCGGCGCCGTCCGCGAGACCTCGGACCCGGGCCCGGCCTGGTCGCCGCTCGCGGCAGTGCGTCTGCCGCAGCCCGAGGCCAGGGGTCGGGCCTCCGCCTGTCTCGACGGCGCGCCGGCCAGGGTCGCGGCGCGCCTGGCGGCGCGGACGCGGGCCTCGCAGCGGCCTTTACCGTCGGTCGCGGTCCGTCTGGACCGGGCCGGGTTCGAGCTGCTGGCGCTGTGTCACCTGGTGCTGGAGGACGCCCGGTCGCCGGGGTGGATCGCGGCGCTGACGGACGCGCCGGCGATCGAGCCGTACGGGGCGCTCGTTCTCGGAGCGCTGTGCCACCTGGCTGTCCACGAGGGGGAGGACGAGGACGGCGCGGTCATGCGCCGGGCGCTGGCGGACGGGCCGCGGACGTGGTGGCAGCTCGGGGCCGGGGCAGGATGCTTCCAGGCCGCCTACGCCCTCGCCTGTCTGTGTGCCGGAAGGGGGAACCAGCGCGAGGCGCGGCACTGGCAGGACCAGGCCCGCCGGCTGGCGGGGGTGCGGGACGTGCGTTCGGCGGTCCTGGCCGCCTTCGCCGGGTTCCGGCCCGGCCACGGCCTGTGCGCCGACATCCGCCAGGCCCTGGCGGCCCTGCCCACCAGCCACGACCCGGACTTCGGGCGCACACCCGCGATCGATCCCGAGGTGCTGGCCGCGGCACTCCGCCGGCACCGCACCGGCGCTTGCTGCCGACCCGCGCTGCCGTAGCGGGCTGAGGAGGACGTCTGGGCGGCGTTGCACGCGGTGACGCTGGCCGACTTGCCGTCCTGATCTTCGATGATCCTTTCGCTGCGCCCAACTCGCTCCCGGTGCCATTCCGATTCATCGTCCGATGGCCGCCTTCGAGGAAATCCGTCGCGCCGGGACCGGAGAGCGCCCGAGCTGCATTGAGTGGGTGACCGGCGAGATGAACGGGCAGCGGCTGGGTGGATCCGGCGGGGCCGGCGGGGGTCAGAGCGGGACGCTGGCGAGCATCCGGAACCGGCCCGCCCCGGCGTCCGGGACGGTCAGCTCGCCGTCGTGGGCGGCCAGGCGCTCGCGCAGTCCGCGCAGCCCCGTCCCGCTGCCCTGGGACGGGATCGGCACGGCGGGCACCCCGTCGTTCTCCAGCTCCAGCACCGCCCGGTTCCCCTCGCGCCGCAGCCGGATCGAGCAGTGGGCGGCCTCGCTGTGGCGCAGTATGTTGGTGGTGGCCTCGCGGATCACCCAGCCGAGCACCGACTGCACGGGCAGCGGCAGTTCGTCGGCGTCCTCGCCCAGGTCGATCGCGCAGGCCACGTTGGCGGCGCGCAGGACGGCCCGGGCGCCGATCGCCTCGGCGTGCAGGTCCGCCGTGCGGTAGCCGCGGACGACGTCCCGGACCTCGCGCTGGGACTCCTGGGCGATCCGCTGCACCTCGGTCATCTGGTCGGCGGCCTCCGGCCGGCCCCGGCGGGCCAGTTGGACGGCGAGCTCGCTCTTCAGCGCGATGGTGGTGAGGTTGCGGCCCATGACGTCGTGCAGGTCCCGGGAGAACCGCAGCCGCTCCTCGGCGACGGCCAGCCGGGCCTGGGCCTCGCGGGCGGCGTCCAGCTCCCAGACGACGGACTGCAACCAGGCGAAGCTGCGGCAGCTGAAGCCGACGGCGGCGAGCGTGATCAGGTTGCCGAGCAGCAGACCGGCCGTGGTCGGGGCGCTGAGCCCGGCCAGCAGGGCCGCAGGGACGATCAGGAGCTGGGCCACCGCCCCGGAGAGGCACGCCCGGCCCACCGGCAGGCCCACGCTCGCCGGGCAGAAGGCGCTGGCCAGCAGGGCGGAGACGACCACGGCGGTGAACGGCGGCGCGTACGGACTGCCCGGCCCGCCGCCGGCCGGGCCGAGCAGCAGCACGGCCCAGGAGCCGGCCACTGCCACGACGCCCACGGCGACGAGCCAGCGCAGGTGGTCGGTGGGCCGCTTCAGGTAGTGGTCGAGTGAGGTGCGCAGGGCCCGCAGGGTCAGCAGGGTGGTGCCCAGGACGACGACCAGGCAGACCCGGGCGATGCCGTCGGTGTCCGGTTGGACGTCCGGGGCGGCGGCGATGGCCAGCATGATCAGCGGGAGCATGACCAGCGGCACGAGGTAGAGCGACCAGCGGAGGTAGAGCTCGGTGCGCTGCGGTTTGCTGTATCCCTTCCAGAGGCGCCTCGGCGTCAGGACGGCCATCTCTTCCGTGCCCCCTTCGATCAGGATTGTGCCGTGCTCTTCCTATCAGTCGGGGGAGCGGGATTTGCCGCGGTCAGGGCCACTCGCTCCGAGTCGCTCAGCACCGGGCCCCGCTTCCCGGCCGGCATCCGCGACCACGCCCCGGCGTCGTGAACCTGCCGGGCCCCGCTGGGTGGGGCAGGAAAGCCTGTCAAGGAGAGCGCGGACTCTTGGGCGGTCGAAGTCTGCCGATCGTTGCCAGGACGAACGTGACACTGATCAGCAGCGTCCATGCGCCGATCTTCGCGGGAGCGACGGGCTCCCAGCCCTGTAGCTGGTGGGGGTACCGCCAGGCACCTGAGTAGGTGGCCAGGTTCTCCGCCAGCCAGAGGAAGAAGCCGATGAGGAGAAACGACAACGCGAGAGGCATGCGTCGTCGGTCGCCGCGGACGCGGTAGCTGACCGTCGTGCCGGCGGTGACCGCCAACAGCATGGCGGCCAGCGGCCAGCGCGCGTCGGGCAGCCAGTGATGGGTGAAGAAGTTGACGTAGATCAAAGCCGCAACCACAGCTGTCGGCCAGCGGCGGTAGCGGGTGAGCCGCAGGTCGAAGAGGTGCCAGGCACGGCACACGTAGCTGGCGACAGCCGAGTAGAGGAACCCCCCGTACAACGGGACGCCTCCGATCTTCAGTACCGCCGGCTCCGGATAGCTCCACGAGCCGAGGTGCACCTTCACCAGCTCGAACACCAGTCCGATGACGTGGCAGACGGCGATGACGGCGACGTCGCGACCAGTCTCCCAGCCGCACCGCCAGAACGTCAGGGTGAGCAGGATGCCGTAGACGACGAGTATGTCGTAGCGGGCCAGGGGCAGACTCGGCAGCGCGGTGGAAGCCGCCACACCTGCGAGCAGCGCGATGGCGTAGGAACAGGCGCGGGTCTGTCTCCAGGCGAAGTCGGTGAGCTCTCGACACAGCTGGGCCAGGTAGCTGGCGGGGGTGGTCACGTGCATGGGTGGCGGTCCAGAGTCGTTGGTCCGACGCGTCACCGGGTACTCGGGGACGGCGGCGCTCACGCGCCGAGCCCGCAACGCGTACCAGCGGCCTGCGCTTCCGTAAGGTCTGCTGCTCCAGGGCTCGAACAGGCGGGTGGGTCATCGGGAGGGCCGCGGCTCCACAACCGGTGCTTCGAGGCCTTGGGGTGGTCACATCCTCCGGTGTCAAGCGGCGGGCGTCGTCAGACTCCTTGCCGATCAGCTGTCATCCTGAAGTCGTACTGAACGGAAGCGCGCCCTGCCGGCGGCGGTTGAACCGCCAGGCACACAGCCGCGACCCGGTGGACCCGACCGTCCAGGAGGTCCGCCGCCTTCTCCGGGCGCAGGCGAATCCTCCGAACGCAACGCCGAGCGGACTGCTTCACCGGCAGCCGGAATGCCGCAGTCGCCACCAGGCCGCCGCCCGCCGCCGTCACTACCGGCGGCGTCTCAGCCGGGTGGGTCGGTGAGGTCGGCGCGGGTGGTGCGGAGTTTGGTGAGGACGCGGGCGACGTGGTTCTCGACGGTGCGGGTGGAGAGGAAGAGTGCGGCGGCGATGT
>NZ_JBHXKE010000255.1:0-12559 GCF_042722765.1 Kitasatospora sp. NPDC058406 | reverse complement strand
GCCGGGTCGCGCGGGGCGACGGCCGCCCCGAAGGGTTCGGCGGGGGCGGCTTCGGCAGGGGCTTCCTCGTCGGGCACCGCCTCGACGGGGGCTTCCCCGCCGGGCGAGACGAGGCCGGGGGCGGGCCCGCCGGGCGCGACCGGCTCGGACACGGCAGGGCCGGTCGCGGCCGGGTCGGGCACCGCGGGGCCGGGCTCGGCCGGGCCCGGCCCAGCCGGGGCGGTGGGCTCGGCCGGACCGGGTTCGGTCGTGTCCGAGCGGGCCGCCGGCAGAGCGGCCGGGGCCCGCCGGGACGGCAGCGGCGCGGCCGGCTCCGGGGCGGCCCCCGCCCCGGCCGCCGCCCGGCTCTCCACGGCGATCGGGTGCCCGGCCCCCATCACGGCGTCCCGCCCGGCGCGGACGGCGGCGAGCAGGTCCGCCGCGGCCTCGTGCCGCCCGGCCGCCGCCAGCGCCCGGGCCAGGCCGACCGCCAGCGTGGGGAACAGCTCGGAGTCCCCCGTCCGGCGGCCGGCCACGGCCACGATCGGCTCGTCGGTGTCACGGTGCCCGGCCGCGAGCAGAGCGGGGACCCCGGAGGACAGGCCCTCGCGCCGGAGCCCGCGGTCCTCGACCACGGCCTCGTACACCCGCACCGCCCCGGCGTGGTCCCCGGCCCGGTGTCGGGCGAAGGCCAGATCCTGGCGGATGCCCAGGGTGCGCGGGTGGTACGGCCCCCGGTTCCCGGCGCTCTCCTCGGCGAGCTCCCCCAGCAAGACCACCGCGCGGAACGGCCGCGCGCCGAGCGCCAGCAACAGGGCGTGCGCCACCCGGCACTCCACCGTCTCGGTGTGCGCGGCTCCCAGCGCCTTCGCCGCCCGGTCGACCAGGGAGGCGACCAGGGTGACGGCCGTGCCGGTGTCACCGGCCAGATGGGAGGCGTAGGCGAGGCGGCGTCCGGTCAGGAAGACCCCGGGGTGGTTCGGTCCGAGCGCCCGCACCCAGTCGGGCACCAGCGCGGAGAGCTCGTCCACCGCCGCCCGGTAGTCCCCCGCCCTCCGCAGCGTGACGCCGAGGCTCGAACGGGCGTCCAGCACCGTCCGGTGGTCCGGGCCGAGCGCGTCGGCGGCCACCGCCCGCAGGTCGCGGTACCGGGCCGCGGCCTCCGGGTACCGGCCCGCCTCGCGGAGGGTGTACGCGATGCTGTCCAGGACGCCCAGGGTGACGGGGTGGCCGGCCCCTCGCAGCCGCGTCAGGTCGTCCCTGAGGGACTCGAAGAGCTCGACGGCGGCCGTGTGGTCCCCGCTCCACCGCAGGGCGTGCGCCAGGTCGGAGCGCGCGATGAGGCTGTCCAGGTGGTCGGGGCCGTGGATCCGGGCGACGTCGGCGACCAGGAGCTCCCGCTCCGACACCGCCTGGCGGTAGCGGCCCGCCTCCCGGTGCGTGAGGGCACGGTGGCGGCGTTCGTCGAGCGTGGCGGGATGGTCGGGCCCCTGGACCCGGGCCCGGTCCGCGATCAGCGCCTCGTAGAGGTCGGCGGCCACGCGGTACGCCCCGGTGTTCCGGTGGAGGGCGGCCACCCACGACCGTGCGTCCAGGGTGTCGGGGTGTTCCGCGCCCTGGAGGCGGAGGCGGTCCTCGACGAGGCTCGTCCGCTCGGCCAGGGCCTCGCGGACGCGTCCGTTGTCCTCCAGGGCGTACGCCACGGCGGCCCGTGCGCCGAGGGTCTCCGGGTGCTCCGGGCCCTTGAGGCGGATCCGGTCCCGGAGCAGCGTCTCGCGGACCGCCAGTGCCCCCGGCCCGTCCCCCGCACGGCTCAGCGCCCAGGCCAGTATCGAACGGGCCGCCAGGGTCTCGGCATGGTCGGGGCCGTTGATCCGGAGGCGGTCCGCCAGCAGTGCCTCCTGCCCGGCGAGCGCTTCGCGGAACCGGCCGGCGAGAACGAGCGCGTGCAGCAGGCCGACCCGCCCGGCCAGTGTCTCCGGATGGTCGGGCCCCTGGAGTCTGAGCCGATCCCGGTGGAGGGCCTCGTGGAGCGCGACGGCGCGGAGCGGGTCACCGGCTTCCAGGTGGGTCCAGGCCAGACCGTACCGGGCGACGAGCGTCTCGGCGTGGTCCGCGCCCGACACCCGCGTCCGGTCCGCCAGCACGGCCCCGTAGAGCTCCAGCGCGCGGGCGTGGTCCCCGGCCTGCCGACACGCCAGGGCCAGCCACCACCGCGCGCCGAGCGTCCCCGGATGGTCCGGCCCCTGGACACGGGACCGGTCCGCGGCCAGGTCCTCCAGGAGGAGGACCGCACGGCCGTGGTGGCCGGCGTCCGTGCAGGCCCTGGACAGGGCCCACCGCGCGTCGAGCGTGTCGGGGTGGAACGCCCCCTGCACCCGGGTGCGGTCGGCGACGACCTCCTCGTGCAGGTCGACGGCGCGCCGGTGGTCGCCGCTCCCCTGGACGGCGGAGGCCCTGCCGGAGCGGGTGCTCAGCGTCGTGGGGTGGTCGCCGCCCTTCAGCCGCAGGCGGTCGGCCAGCAGCAGGTCGTACAGCTCGACCGCGCGGCCGTGGTCGCCGGTCTCCCGGCAGGTCCACGCGAGCCACCCCCGGGCGACGAGCGTCTCGGGGTGGTCCGCCCCCTGAAGACGGGTCCGGTCGGCGACCAGGGATTCGAACAGGCCGATCGTCCGGCGATCACCCGCCGCCTGGTGCGCGGTCGCCAGACCGGACCGGGCGTTCAGCGTGTCCGGGTGGTCGGAGCCGAACAGGCGCGTCCGCGTCGCCACCAGTGCCTCGTACTGCTCGATCGCGCCGCGGTGCCGGCCGGCCTCCCGGAGCGCGAGGGCGAGGTCGGCCCGCAGACCGAGGACGTCGGGGTGCGTCGGACCCTGGAGGCGGGTCCGGTCGGCCACCAGGGCCTCGTAGGACTCGACGGCCCGCCCGTGCCGCCCCGCGTTGCGGAGCGCCAGGGCGAGGCTGGCCCGGGCGACCAGGGTCCCGGGGTGGTCGGGGCCGTGAAGGCGTTCCCGGTCGGCCAGCAGGGCCTCGTACAGGTCGAGGGCCCGCAGGTGCTCGCCGGCGTCGCTGCACGCCCAGGCCGTGCCGCCCCGGGCGGACAGCGTCTCGGGGTGGTCGGCCCCCGACACCCGCAGCCGGTCGGCGACCAGTTCCTCGTAGAGGCCGATCGCCCGGCGGTGCTCGCCGGCGCTCCGGCACGCCCAGGCCCACCACCACCGGGTGTCGAGGGTCTCGGGGTGGTCGGCCCCCTGGAGCCGGGTCCGGTCGGCCACCAGCGCCTCGAACCGGTCCACCGCCCGGCCGTGCAGGCCGGAGACCGAGCAGAGCCAGGCCAGCGTCCACCGCGTACCGAGCGTGCCGGGGTGGTCCGCGCCCTGCACGCGCGTCCGGTCCTCGACCAGCGCCTCGGCGAGGTCGACCGCCCGCCCGTCGTCCCCGGCCCGCTGCCACGCGCGGGCCAGGTGGGACCGCTCCGCGAGGGTGTCCGGATGGTGCGGGCCCTGGACGCGCAGCCGGTCGGCGACCAGCGCCTCGCGGTCGGCGAGCTCCTGCCCGGCTGCGCCGGCGAGGCGGCGGGCCTCGGCCAGCTCCGAGCGCTCCTCCAGGGTGTCCAGGTGGTCAGGCCCCTGGATCCGGCGGCGGTCCTGGACCACGGCCTCGTGGACGGCCACGGCGCGGCGGTGCTCACCGGCCTTCTGGTACGCCCACGCCAACCGGGAGCGGGCGTCGAGAGCGTCCGGGTGGTCGACGCCCAGCACCCGGATGCAGTCCGCCTGAAGGCTCGCCGATTCGGCCACCACGCCCGTCGGATCGCCGGCCTCGACGCGTGCCCTCACCAGCCGGCCCCGGGCGTCCAGGGTCTGCCCGTGGTCCGCGCCGAGGGTGCGCGTGAGGTCGCGGACCACGGCCTCGTGCTCGGCGACGGCGGCGCGGTGGTCGCCGGCGGCCGCGTGGGCGGCGGCGAGCCAGCCCCGGCTGGTGAGCGTGTCGGGGTGGTCGGCGCCGAGCACCCTGGTCCGGTCGGTGACGGCCTGCGCGTAGAGCGTCAGCGCGAGCCGGTGCTCCCCGGCGGTGAGCTGGGCGTAGGCGAGGCTGTTCCGGCCGGCCAGGGTGTCCGCGTGGTCGGGACCGAGGACCCGTACGAGGTCCTCCTGGAGGAGCTCGAACTCCGCGACCGCCTCCAGGCGGTGGCCCGACACCTGGAGCGCGTAGGCGAGCCCGGCGCGGCCGGCGAGGGTGTCCGGGTGGTCGGCGCCCAGGACCCGGGCGCGCTCCGTCACCACCGTCCGGAACTCCTCGACCGCCCGCCCGTGGTCGCCCGCCTTCCGGTAGGCGTGGGCGAGGGAGTGCCGGTCGGCCAGGACGGCGGGGTGGTCGGGGCCCTGGGCCCGGCTGCGGTCGGCCACCACGGCCCGGCAGAGCTCGACCGCCCGGGCCGGATCGCCGACCCGGGCGTGGAGTTCGGCGAGCCTGCCCCGGGCGGCGAGCGTCTCGGGGTGGTCGGCGCCCAGCAACCGGCGCCGGCCGTCGGCGACCGCCGCGACCAGGGGGATCACGAAGACCCGCTGTTCCGGCTCGGGGAGTTCCTCGGCGGCCAGCCGGTAGAGCTCGATCGTCTCCGGCGTGGGGCGCGACGAGGAGTCGACGGAGGACGCCAGCTCCCTGATGTGCGGCAGCAGTGCCCGGCGGGCCTCCTGGTCGGCCTCCGGCCAGAGGCGGGCCACCGCGGCGGCGAGGTTCCGCTCGGCCCGCGAACGGACCCTCCGGTCCTGGTCGCCCGCCCGCAGGACGCTCCGGAGCAGCCGGTGGACCGCCACCGTCTGCGGCCCGAGGGTGATGAGGTGATATCCCGCCAGCACCTTCAGGGCGGTGTCCACCTCCTTCGGACTCCGGGAGCCGAACGGCCGCAGCGCCTCGCTCGGCAGGGCCTCCGGGGCGTACCAGGCCAGCGTGCGCAGCAGCTCGACGGCGAACGGGGCGGTCCGCCCGACGGTGTGCAGCGTGGTGCGCCAGAGCCGCGAGACCGTGTCGAGGGCCGAGGGCATGGCGGGCGACTCGGACGGGGCGACGGCGCGCAGCAGTTCCCGGAAGGCGCCGAAGGTCGTCCGGGCCTGCTGGACGTGGGCGCCCGCCTGGGAGAGGGCAAGAGGCAGGTGCCCGAGCTCGTCGGCCAGCGCCCGGGCCTCGGCCTGCTCGACCTCGTCGGCCCCGGCGGGCTCCTCACCCGGCCGGGCGGTGCCCCAGAGCAACTGGACGGCGAGCGGTGCGTCGAGGACGTCGATCCGGATCGGGCGGATGCCCTGGTGCCAGCCGTCGGCGCGTCTGCTGGTGACCAGTTGGTGGCCGCGGCCGAGCAACCGGCTCAGGTAGGGCGCCAGGTGGACCGGGTCCTCGACGTTGTCGAAGACCAGCAGCCAGTTCTCGTGCGCGCGCAGCCAGGCCACCGCCCACTCGGCCTGGCGGCTCAGGGGCTCGGTCAGCGCCCAGTCGCGGTGCAGGTGGACGGCGAGGTCCGCGAGGGCCTCGGCGATCTGTTCCTCCGACTCGGCGGTGATCCACCAGATCAGCCCGTAGGTGTTCACGTGCTTGTAGGCGTAGTGCAGTGCCAGCGCCGTCTTGCCGACGCCGCCCAGGCCGTGCAGGGTGGCCGCCTGGGTGACCAGACCGCCGCCCTCGGCCAGGGCCTCGCCGATCGCGTCCACCTCCGCTTCCCGGCCGACCAGTTCACCGGTCGGCCGGGGTGGCAGGTGGTGGGACTTCGGTGCGGCCTCGACCGTCAGGGCCGCGGCTTCGGCCTCCGGCGTCAGCACCACCGCCCGCTGCTCGGCGTGCGGGTTCCCGTCGGTGACCGCCGACGAGACCGCTCGGGGACGCTGCTCGAACGGCTCGTGGCCGGGCACGCCGTCCTCGGGACGGACGTACGTCGTCATGGAGATGTTCACGTCGGCGCCCGCCCCCCGGTTTCGGCTGCCGCCCACCGTAGCGGCCGCGGGGCGCGCCGTCTGCGCGTTCGGCCGGCTCGCGGCGACCGAGGCCCAGTTGTGACGTTCCGTCAGGCCCGGTCCTCGGTGGCCGCGTCCGCACGCGGGTCCGCGAGCACGTTCACCGGCGCGTCCGGCGTCCACGACCGCCCGTGTCGGGCGGGACCGGTCCGCACACGAATGCGGGTGCGCACGTACGCACCCGTCCGACCCGGTCATGGTATTTTCCGTCGACCCGTGCGCACTATTCCACGGCCCCGACCGGCACATTTCCCCAAGTGGCGGGCATCATTCCGGTTTGTCGAACCGACTTAATGCGGCTGCAACAGCACAAGCTTTCTTCGGCGCCGACCGGGTGCTAGCCTCGCTTCAATCTCGCGCCGCTTGAATCGCCCTTTACCAGGGGATTCCCGCCGGATATTCCCGACCGCCCTGCGGCGTTCCGGCCCGTCACCCCCAAAGCACGCCGTCCCGTTTCGGTAATCCTGAAAGGGTTCAGCATGTCCGTCTCCCCCGCAGCCACCGCCACCGCCGGCCTGCTCGCGCCCCGGCCGATCGTCGGGCTGCTCACCGACTTCGGGCTCGTCGACGACGCCGTCGGCATCTGCAAGGGCATGGTGCTCAGCATCGCCCCGCACGCCAACATCATCGACGTCACCCACGACGTGACGCCGTTCGACATCTACGAGGCCAGCCTCTACATCCGCGACTCGTTCCGGTACTTCCCCGGCGACGCCGTGTTCGCGTGCGTCACCTTCCCGCACACCGGCGTCCAGGACAACGCGATCGGCCTCCGCACGCCCCAGGGGCACACCTACTTCGCACCCGACAACGGACTGCTCACCCGCATCGTCAAGGAGGCGGGCGTGGCCGAGGTGCGCCGCATCACCTCCGAGAAGGTCCGCCGCCCGGTCATCGACCCGACGTTCTACGGTCGCGACATCGTCATTTCCGCCGCCGCGCACATCGCCAACGGAATATCGTTCAGCGAAATCGGCGACGAGATCGAAGCTTCCGACATCACGCTGCTGGACGTCGCCGAACCCACCGTGGAGGACGGCTGGATAGTCGGCGAGGTCGCGATTCTCGACAAGAACTACGGAAACGTCTGGACCAGCATCACCCGGGAATTCCTGGACAGCCAGGGCGTCGATTTCGAGGCCGCCCTGGAGATCGAGATCGGGGGCGCCCGGCTCTCCACCCCGCTGCGCCGCACCTTCGGCGAGACCGGCGAGGGCGAGCCGCTCGCCTACATCGCCAGCCGCGACCAGCTCGGCCTCGCGCTCAACCAGGGCAACTTCGCGGCCCGGTACGGGGTCGAGCGCGGCCACACCGTCCGGGTGAAGGTCCGCTGACCCCCGCCCCCGCGGATCCCGCCCCCACCCGCCCCATCGACCGGAAGGGCCCACCACCGTGCGCGCGCAGGGCTACCTATACGCGCTGCTGACCGCCGCCTTCTTCGGCGCCGGCGCCGTCCTGGCCAACCGGGTGACCCGCGAGATCGATCCGTTGCTGACCACCGAGCTCAACCTGTCGATCGGCGCCGCGCTGCTGGCCGGATACCTGGTGGCGCGCCGCCGACCGCTGGTCCCGCGCGGGCTCTCCGCCCGGGACTGGGCACGGGTCGGCTTCGTCGCGGTGGTCGGCACCGGCCTCTCGCTGGCCCTGGTGATCACCGGGCTGAGCCGGACCACCCCGGTCAACGGCGGCTTCCTGATCCAGCTCCAGGGCCCGACGGCGGTCCTCGCCTCGGTGTTCCTGCTCGGTGACCGGCTCCGCTGGTGGCAGTCCACCGGTCTCGCCGTCACCCTGGCCGGCGGCGTGCTGGTGGTGCTGCGCGAACCCGGCGCGGGCTTCACCGCCGTCGGCAGCGGCGACCTGCTCGTCCTGGCCGGCGCCGTCCTGGCCGGTCTCGCCTTCCTTCCCGCCAAGTCCCTGATGGCCCGGGTGCCGGCGCTCCAGCTGAGCCTCTGGCGGCTGGTCCTGGCGACGGTGGTGCTGCTGCCGGTCCTGCTGCTCGCGCCCGGTCCGCTGCGCTGGCACCCCGGCACGGGCACCCTCCTCCTTCAACTCCTGCTCGCCGTCACCAACTTCTGCCTGGCGTACGTGACGCTGCACCTGGCCCTGGACCGGCTGCGGCCCTGGGAGACCGCGAGCGTGCTGCAGCTGGAGCCGGCCTTCACGGTCGTCGTCAGCCTGCTGGCCCTGTCGCTGGCGCCCACGCCGCTGCAACTGGCCGGCGGCGTCCTGATGATCGCCGGCGGCCTGGTGTCCAACCGCCCCGCACGCCCTCCGGCCACCGCGCCGGCCACCGAACCGGCCCCCGCGCCGGCCCCCGACCCCCTGCCGATCCCGGACGGCGGCAGCCTGCCGTCGCCCGTACCCGCCAACCCCGCCTACCAGAACAGCCGAGGTACCACCCCATGAAGGCGATCCGCGTCCACGCCCACGGCGGCCCCGAGCAGCTGCGCGTCGACGACGACGTGCCGGTGACGGAGCCCGCCGACGGCGAGATCCGCATCCGCACCGAGGTCATCGGCGTCAACTACGTCGACGTCTACCACCGGCAGGGCGTCTTCCCCGTTCCGCTGCCCTTCGTCCCGGGCATGGACGCCGTCGGCACGGTGGACGCCGTCGGCCCCGGCGTCACCGAGGTGGCCGTCGGCGACCGCGTCGCGTACGGCGAAGTACCCGGCGCCTACGCCGAGTTCGTCACCGTGCCGGTCCGCCTGGTGGCGGCCGTGCCGGACGGCCTGGACTCCGGCCGGGCCGCCGCCGCGATGCTCCAGGGCCTGACCGCCCACTACCTGGCCCACGACTCGCACCCGATCGCCAAGGGCCAGGTGGTCGTGGTGCACGCGGCGGCCGGCGGGGTCGGGCAGTTCCTGGTCCAGTTCGCCAAGCGGGCCGGTGCCCACGTGATCGGCACCGTCTCCACCGACGAGAAGGCCGAGCTGATCGCCGGGCTCGGCGCCGACACCGTGGTCCGCTACGACCGGGAGAACTTCCGGGAGGTCGTCCACCGGGTCACCGACGGCGTGGGCGCCGACGCGGTGTACGACTCGGTCGGCAAGGTGACCTTCCTCGACAGCCTCGACTCGCTGCGCCCGCGCGGCACCCTGGTCGTCTACGGCCGGGCCAGCGGCACCCCCGACCCGATCGACCCGTTCCTCCTCGTCCAGAAGGGCTCGCTGCGGCTCACCTGGCCCAGCCTCACCCACCACGTCCGGACCCGCGAGGAGTTCACCACCCGGACCGGCGACCTCTTCTCCGGCCTGATCGACGGCTCACTGCGGGCCCGGATCGACCGCGAGTACGACTTCGCCGACGCCCCCGCCGCGCACGCGCAGCTGGAGCGCCGCGAGAGCCTCGGCAAGATCCTGCTGCGCCACCCCTGACGCACGGGTTCCGGCGCGCGAGGTTCCGGCGCGCGGGATTCGAGGCGCGAGGTCCGGCGCACGGGTTCCGCACCGCCCCCGGGAACGGCCGCGTCACGCCGCCCCGGGCCCGTCACGACCGCGTCACCACCGTCGCACCACACCTGCCCGACGCCCCGCCGGACTCCGCCTTCGCCGGCGGGGCGTCGACCCAGAACGGGAGGACATCGACCATGGCTCCCCACTCCCCCGGCCCGTCGGCCCGGCACCGGCAGATCGCCGTGGTCGGCGCCGGCCCCCGCGGCCTCTCCGTCCTCGAACGGCTGCTGGCCAACGAACGGTCCCGCCCGTCGGCCGCCGCGCTGACCGTCCACCTCGTCGACCCCTACCCGCCCGGCGCCGGGCGGGTCTGGCGGACCACCCAGTCCCGCCTGCTGCTGATGAACACCGTGGCCTCCCAGGTCACCGTCTTCACCGACCCGAGCGTCACCATCGACGGCCCGGTCGAGGAGGGCCCGAGCCTCTACCAGTGGGCCAAGTCGACCGTCCCGCACGGCGGTCCGGGCGAGTACGACGTCCCGGTCCGGGCCGAGGCCCGCGACCTGTCGCCGGACGCCTACCCGACCCGCGCCTTCTACGGCCGGTACCTGGTCGACGTCTACCGGCGCGTCCGCTCCACCGCCCCGGCACACTGCCGGATCGTCGAACACCGCACCCGTGCGGTCGAGTTGGACGACACAGACCCGCTCCCCGGAGCGTCCCAGGTGCTCACCCTCGCGGACGGCCGGCGGCTCGTCGGCCTGGACGCGGTCGTCCTCGCCCTCGGCCACGTCCCGGCCGGCGCGACGTCCGGCGAACGCGCCCTGGCCCGCGCCGCCGCCGCACACGGCCTCACCTACCTCCCGCCCGCCAACCCCGCCGACGTCGACCTGTCCACCCTGCCGCCCGGCCGCCCCGTCCTGGTCCGCGGTCTCGGACTCAACTTCTTCGACCACCTGGCCCTGCTCACCCGCGGCCGCGGCGGCCGGTTCGCCGAACACAGCGGCCGGCTGGTCTACCACCCCTCCGGACGCGAGCCGCTGATCGTGGCCGGCTCCCGCCGCGGCGTGCCGTACCACGCGCGCGGCGAGAACGAGAAGGGCGCCCACGGCCGCCACACCCCCCGGCTGCTCACCGAGGAGTACGTCGCCCGGCTGCGCAAGCGGGCCGAGGCGGGCGAGCCGGTGCGCTTCGCCGACGACCTGTGGCCGCTGGTCGCCCGCGAGGTGGAGGCCGTGTACTACGCCACGCTGCTCGCCGCGACCGGCCACCCGGAGACCGGCGCCCGGCTGGCCGAGGAGTACCTCGGCACCGACCCCGACCGGCGGGCCGCCCTGCTCGACCGGCACCGGATACCCGAGACGGAGCGCTGGGACTGGCACGCCCTCGCCCACCCGCACGCGGACCGGCGCTTCGGCGACCGGGCGGAACACCGAGCCTGGCTCCTCGGCCAACTGGCCCGGGACGCCCGCGAGGCCCGGTCCGGCAACCTCAGCGGACCGCTCAAAGCGGCCCTCGACGTGCTGCGCGACCTGCGCAACGAGATCCGGCTCGCCGTCGACCACGGCGGCATCGAGGGTTCCTCCTACCGTGACGACCTGGAGTCCTGGTACACCCCGCTGAACGCGTTCCTCTCCATCGGCCCGCCGGCCTCCCGGATCGACGAACTGCGCGCCCTGATCGAGGCCGGCGTCGTCGAGGTCCTCGGCCCGGACGTCCGGATCGGCCTCGACACCACCGGGCCGCAGCCCTCCTTCACCGCCCACTCCCCCGCCGTCGACGCGCCGCCGGTGCGCGCGCGGGCCCTGATCGAGGCGCGGCTGCCCGAACCGGACCTCCGCCGCACCGGCGACCGGCTGCTGCGGCGGCTGCTCGACGCCGGACAGGCCCGCACCTACCGGATCCGGGACACCTCCGGCGCGGCGTACGAGACCGGCGGCCTGGCCGTCACCGAACGCCCCTACCGGCTGCTCGCCGCGGACGGCCGCGCCCACCCCCGGAGGTTCGCCTACGGAGTCCCGACCGAGGCCGTGCACTGGGTCACCGCCGCCGGCATCCGGCCGGGCGTCAACTCGGTGACCCTCGGTGACTCGGACGCCATCGCCCGCGCCGTCCTCGCCCTGCACCCGCTCCTGCCGGCCGCGGCGCCGGCGCCCGCGCCCGCACCGGTCTCCCAGGCCACCGCGCCCGCCCCGCACACCGGCGTGGCGGTCTGACCGCCACCCCGTACCACCGCACCGGCCCCGCACCGGCCGCTGCACCCGCCGCTGCATCTGCGCCCTCCGCCGCCCCCTGCACCCGCCGTTCGCACCCGCTGTTCGCACCCGCTGTTGCCCCCGCCCCGCTCCGCCCGCCCGCGGTCCGCCCGGACCGCCGACCTTCCAGGGATTCGCCATGTCCAGGCGGCTGTTCACCTCGGAATCCGTGACCGAGGGCCACCCCGACAAGATCGCCGACCAGATCAGCGACACCATCCTCGACGCGCTGCTCCGCGAGGACCCGGCCTCCCGGGTCGCCGTGGAGACGCTGATCACCACCGGCCAGGTGCACATCGCCGGGGAGGTGACCACCACCGCCCACGCCGACGTCGCCGCACTCGCCCGCGCGAAGATCCGGGAGATCGGCTACGACTCCTCGGAGAAGGGCTTCGACGGCACCTCCTGCGGCGTCTCGGTCTCGATCGGCGCGCAGTCCCCCGACATCGCGCAGGGCGTCGACAGCGCCTACGAGGCGCGCGTCGGAGGGTCCTCGCCGGGCCGGTCCGCAGCCGACGGCGACGCCGACGACCTGGACCGGCAGGGCGCCGGCGACCAGGGCCTCATGTTCGGCTACGCCACCGACGAGACACCGACCCTGATGCCCGTCCCGATCGACCTGGCCCACCGGCTCTCCCGCCGCCTCGCCGAGGTCCGCAGGAACGGGGCGATCCCCTACCTTCGCCCCGACGGCAAGACCCAGGTCACCATCGAGTACGACGGCGGCCGGCCGGTCCGCCTCGACACCGTGGTGGTCTCCGCCCAGCACGCCGCCGAGATCAGCCTCGACGGCCACCTCACCCCCGACATCCGCGAGTACGTGGTCGAGCCCGTGCTCGAACTCCTCGCCGAGGACGGCATCAAGCTGGCCACCGACGGCTACCGCCTGCTCGTCAACCCGACCGGCCGGTTCGAGATCGGCGGC
>NZ_JBHXKE010000254.1:0-12693 GCF_042722765.1 Kitasatospora sp. NPDC058406 | reverse complement strand
CTCCCGCGACGGCCGTCGCGGGAGGGGCACCGGCCTTTCACCGCACGCTACTTCGCGGTCAGGTACATCCCGCCGGCGTCCTGCCCCGCCGTGTTGCGGCAGGCCCAGTTGCCGCTCGGCCTGGCGAACAGCAGGGTCAGGCATCGCCCGAGAGCCAACTGCCCGTAGTAGTTGGGGTGCAGGGACTCCTGGAGGGCGCCCTGGGAGGTGTTGAGCCCGCCGTCCAGGAACCTCGCCCACTCACTGGTGGTGGCGGAGGGCGCACTGGTCGAGGTGGCCTGCCGGGTCGCCTTCGAGCAGACCTCGCGCCCCTGCAGCGTGTCGGCCAGGTCCAGGAACTGCACGCCCTTGGCCGCCGCGACCCCGGCCAGCGAGCGGGAGATCTGCGGCACCAGCGAGTCCCGCGCCCAGTCCGCGTCGCCGTTCCAGAGCGGACAGCCGCCGGTGTCCGACCGGCTCCAGCCGCTCTCCGGGTAACGGATCTCGGCGGCCCGCGGGATCGGCGACGGGTAGGACTGGAGCACGATCCGGTAGTCGCCGCTCCCGTACCCGGCAGCCGCCATCACGGTGCGGATCTCGTCCACCGCCTTGCCGACCCCGGCCATCGCCGCCGGCATCCGGGCGTCGACCTCGCCCTGCTGGTCGTCGTGACAGTAGGAAAACCAGACGAGGTAGTCGGCGACGCAGGTCTCGATCACGTCGGCGAAGCCGAGGTCGTTGCCCCCGATCGACAGCGTGACCAGCTTGACGCTGTACTGCTTCGCCACGGCGGCGAGCTGGTCGGCCTGCGGGGCCTCGCCCTTGAAGGACCGGCCGCCGGCGGCGGCACGGAAGACGTTCTCGGCGACGGCACCCGAACAGGCCAGGTTGATCTGGACCTGGGCCACGGTCGGTGCGCTGCGCACCTCGGCCACGTCCGAGCGGTCGCACCCGCTCGCGTGGGTGGCGCCGTAGATCCTGGCCGGGTCGGCCGCGCTGCCGCTCCAGGCCCGGTCGGTTCCGGCCCGACTGCCGCCGGAGGCAACGGAGTTGCCCTTCCAGCGGCCGGCCTCGCCGGAGATGTAGCTGTCGCCGAGGGTGACGCTGGCGGTCTGCCCGGCGAGAACCGCGCCGGTGGGGGACGCCGGGGCGGCGACCGCCGGCGCGGTGGTCAGCGCGGTGGCCAGCGGGAGTGCGAGGGCTGCGGTGAGCAGCCGCCCGCTCCAGGAGGTGGTCCTGCGGATGATGCTCGAACGGTTTGCGGGCACGGCGGAACTCCTGCGGTCGGTCTCGCCCGCACAGTGGGGTCGGGGAGACGCGGAGGTGAGGGTGGGCCGCCGGCCGGTGGCGCGATGAAGATGACATGCTCGCGCTTGTTACCGCTAGGTATCTGCACCGGATTTCTCGCCGGGCTACCGACCGGTTCAGCTCAGTCGCGAAACGGCGCCGCCCGTTCCGAGGACTCCGGCCATGTCATCGGCCAGACGCCGCGCCTCCGCGGGGTCCAGCTCCGCGACGGTGATCCGCAGCCCGGGCGGGGACTGCAGCCGGTACCGCGCGCCGGGCGCCACGACCCAGCCCCGCTGCACCAGGGAGGCCAGCACGGTGGTCTCGTCCGGCACCGGCACCCAGACGTTGAGCCCGCTCGCCCCGTGCGCCGCGATCCCGCGCGCGGCCAGGTCGCCGATCAGCGCGTCCCGGCGCGCCCGGTACGCGGCGGCGACCCGCCCGGCCGGCGCCGCGTCGGTGCGCCACAGCTCGGCCACCGTGCACTGGAGCAGATGACTGACCCAGCCGGCCCCGAGCCGCTGCCTCCCGAGCACGCGACCGATGGTGTCCTCGTCCCCGACGGCGACCGAGAGCCGCAGGTCCGGCCCGTAGGCCTTGGCCGCCGAGCGGACCACCGCCCAGTGCGTCGGACCGGCCCCGGCCAGCGGGTGGTAGGGCTGGTCGACGATGCCGTGACCGTGGTCGTCCTCGATCAGCAGCACGTCCGGATGGCCGGCCAGCACCGCCCGCAGCTCCTCGGCCCGGCCGGCGGTGAGCACCGCCCCGGTGGGGTTCTGCGCCCGGCTGGTCACGACGACCGCCCGGGCCCCGCCGGTCAGCGCCTCGGCCAGCGCGCCGGGCAGCGGACCCGCGTCGTCCAGCCGGACCGGCGCGGCCCGCAGGCCCAGCGCCGGCAGCAGGTCCAGCAGGCTCCCCCAGCCCGGGTCCTCGACGGCGACGGCGTCGCCGGGGCGCAGCCGGGTGGCCAGGATCCGCTCGATGGTGTCGAGCGAGCCGGAGGCGACGGCGATCGGCCCGGCCGGCAGGCCGTCGGCGGCGAAGCCCGCGCCCGCCAGCGCGAGCAGGCCGGGGTCGGCGGCCGACCCCCCGTAGCGCACGGGGGCGCGCCGGGCGGCCTCGGCGGCGGCGGCGAGGGCGGGGGTGAGATCGGGCAGCAACGCCGGGTCGGGGTTGCCGTTGGAGAGGTCGCGGGCGTTCGGCGGGACGGGCAGCCGGAGCTGGTCGCGGGGGGTGTGGGGCGGTCGGGGGCGGATCCGGCTGCCCTTGCGGCCGGCGGTCTCGATCACGCCGCGGTCGCGGAGCAGCCGGTAGGCGGCGGCCACGGTGTTGGGGTTGACGCCGAGTTCGGTCGCGAGGTCGCGCAAGGGGGGCAGCGCCGTGCCGGGGGCCAGTCGGCCGCTGCTGACGCCCTGCTCGACGTCGGCCGCGATTTCGCTGGCACGCCGACCGGTGATCCGATAGTCTCCTAGCACAAAACAGATTATGCACTAGTACATAGAGGTTGTCATGTCGACCAGGCCGGACGGCGAAGCGTCCTACCCGCGCACCCCGCGCACCACTCCCACCCGCTACAAGGACCGCGCCACCTGGGAGCGGGAGGCGATCCACGCCATCCTCGACGCCACCTACCTCTGCCACCTCGGGTTCGTCGCCGACGGCGCCCCGGTCGTGCTGCCCACCATCCACGCGCGGGTCGGCGACCGACTCTACGTGCACGGCTCCACCGGCAGCCGGCCGCTGCGCGGGGCCCGGGGTGACCAGGGCCTGCCGGTCTGCGTCACCGTCACCCTGGTCGACGCCCTGGTGCTGACCAAGTCGGCGTTCAACCACTCGATCAACTTCCGCTCGGTGGTCGCCCACGGCACCGCCCACCAGGTCACCGATCCCGAGGAGCTGACGACCGCGCTCGACGCCCTGGTCGACCAGGTCGTCCCCGGCCGCTCCGCCGAGGTCCGCCCGGCCAACGCCAAGGAGCTCGCCGCCACCGCCGTGATCCGCCTCGACCTCGACGAGGTCTCCGCCAAGACCCGCGCCGACCTCGCCGACGACGACGCCGAGGACCTCGACCTGCCGCACTGGGCCGGCGTCGTCCCGGTCACCAGCGGCTACGGCACACCCGAGCCGGACGCCTCCACCACCGTGCCCCTCCCCGCCAACGTCCGCGACCTGACGGCCTGACGGGGGCGCACCGATGCTGATCCGGTCCTGGGACCGCGGCGACGAGGCCGAGTGGCAGGCCTGGCTCGCCGAGGGGCGCGACTTCGGCCTGCTCGCCGCCAACGGCGGACCGGGCCGGGGTCCCGTCCTCGTCCCCACGCACTTCCTGCTGGACGCCGGGCACGGCGAGATCCTGCTCCACCTCGCCGCGCCCAACCCCCTGCTGGCCGCCGTCCGGGACGACCCGGAGGTCACCCTCGCGGTGACCGACGACTACGCCTTCGCGCCCGGCCACTGGCGCGGCGAGCCCGGCACGCCGACCAGCTACTACGCCTCGGTCCACTTCCACGCCACCGCCGAGATCGTCGAGGACGCGGCCGGCAAGGCGGAGATCCTCAACCGCCAGCTGGCGCACTTCCAGCCCGAGACCCCGCAGACCCGGGTGGTCCCGGGCGAGGGCGAGTTCGGCCGGCTCCTCCCGGGCCTGCGCGGGCTGCGACTGACGGTCCGCGAGGTCCGCGCCAAGTTCAAGTTCGACGACAAGAAGCCGCCGGCCGAGCAGTACGCGCTCGCCGACCGGCTCGCCGCGCGCGGCCTCGGCCTGGACGCGGGCACCCGCGCGCAGTTGCTGCGCCGCAACGCCCGGCGGGCCCCCCGCCCGTAGCGCGCGCCGACCGCGGGGCGCCCGGCCGACCGGTCGCCGCGGCTCCCCCACCACACCCGTACCCCGGTCACCCCGGGACCCGCATGGAACCCGGGTCCCGGGGTATCCGGGCTGACGCCAAGTCACCCGATCAGCCCGTATTCGGGCGGAACCCGCCCTCCGCTGGTCGAATGTGACACGAATCCTGCCCGCTCGGCCGTGGGGCGGGCCGTCCATCCCGGGGAGCGCACGTGTCCAGAACCCATACCCATCCGGCCTCCGGTGAGGCCCACCTCGGACACGTCGTCTTCATCTCCGCCGCCGCCGCGATGGGCGGTTTCCTGTTCGGCTACGACAGCGCGGTGATCAACGGCGCGGTGACGGGCATCCAGAAGCACTTCGACGTGGGCAACGGCGAGACCGCCTTCGTGGTGGCCATCGCGCTGCTCGGCTCGGCCGCCGGCGCGGTGGCCGCCGGGCGGCTGGCCGACCACCTCGGCCGGGTCCGCACCATGCTGCTGGCCGCCGTCCTGTTCGCGATCAGCGGCGTCGGCTCGATGTTCCCGCCGAGCATCGAGGTGCTGGCCACCTGGCGGGTGGTCGGAGGCGTGGCGATCGGCATCGCCTCGGTCATCGCGCCGACCTACATCGCCGAGGTCGCCCCGACCGCCTACCGCGGCCGGCTGGCCTCCTTCCAGCAGATGGCGATCGTGCTCGGCATCACCGTCTCCCAGCTCGCCAACTGGGCGCTCAACCAGGCGGCCGGGGGCGAGTCCACCGGCCACCTGGGCGGCGTCCAGGCCTGGCAGTGGATGCTCGGCGTGGAGGCGATCCCGGCCATCGTCTACGGGCTGATGGCGCTGGCCATCCCGGAGTCCCCGCGCTACCTGATCGCCGACCGGCGGGAGGCGCAGGCCCGCAAGGTGCTGCTGGAGGTCGAGGGCGAGGGCGTCGACCTGGACGCCCGGGTGGCGGAGATCCGCGGAGTCCTGGAGTCCAGCCACAAGCCGCGGCTCAAGGACCTGCTGGGCGGCCGGTTCGGCCTGCTGCCGATCGTCTGGGTCGGCATCGGTGCCTCGGTCTTCCAGCAGTTCGTCGGCATCAACGTGATCTTCTACTACTCCTCCTTCCTCTGGCAGTCGGTCGGCATCAACGAGTCCAACTCGCTGCTGATCAGCCTCTCCACGTCGATCGTCAACGTCATCGGCACGGTGATCGCGATGGCCCTGGTGGACCGGATCGGCCGCAAGCCCCTCGCCCTGGCCGGGTCGGCCGGCATGGCCGTCGCGCTGGCCACCGCCGCCTGGGCGTTCTCCTACCGGCACGGCACCGGCGACGCCGCCACCCTGGACGACGCCCACGCCACGGTCGCGCTGGTCGCCGCCCACGTCTTCGTGTTCTGCTTCGCCTTCTCCTGGGGCGTGGTGGTCTGGGTGCTGCTCGGCGAGATGTTCCCGAACCGGATCCGCGCGCTCGCCCTGTCCGTCGCCGCGTCCGCCCAGTGGATCGCCAACTGGGCGATCACCGTCAGCTTCCCCGACCTCGCCGACTGGAACCTGTCGGCGACGTACGTCATCTACGCGGTCTTCGCCCTGCTCTCCATCCCGTTCGTGGCCTTCTGCATCAAGGAGACCAAGGGGCGCTCCCTGGAGGAGATGGGCTGAGCTCCGACGTCCATGCCGCCGCGCGCGGCCCGTCCCCGAGAGGAAGCCATGCCCGACCAGCGCGGCTCCCGGCAGAACACCGTCTTCCCGAGCGGCGGCCGTGAGGCCCACGGGTACCTGGCCCGCCCGCCGCAGGGCCTCGGCCCCGGCCTGGTGCTGGTCCAGGAGTGGTGGGGGCTGACCCCGTACCTGGCCGGGGTCGCGGACCGGTTCGCCGCCGAGGGCTTCACCGTCCTGGCGCCGGACCTGTTCGGCGGCGACACCACCCACGACCGCGCCGAGGCGGCGCGGCTCGAACGCGAGCTGCCGGTCGAGCGGGCCGTCCAGGACCTGCGCGGCGCGGTCGGCCACCTGCTCGGTCTGGAGGGCGTGGTCGGCGACGCGGTCGGGGTGGTCGGCTTCTGCATGGGCGGCGGCTTCGCCCTCCTGCTGGCCGCCGCCGAGGGCGACCGGGTGGCCGCCGCGGTGCCGTTCTACGGCCTGCCGCCCGACCGGGAGTTCGAGTACCGCGGCCTGACCGCGCACGTCCTCGGCCACTTCGGCGAACACGACCGGTCCGTCCCGATGAAGGCCGTCGACGAGGCCGCGATCCGGATCGGGGAGGCCACCGACGTCCGTCCGGAGATCCACTTCTACCCGGCCGGCCACGCCTTCATGAACGAGGAGGACCTGCTCGGCACCTACGACCCGCTGCAGGCCCGGACGGCCTGGCTCCGCACCGTCAGCTTCCTCTGGGGCCACCTCGGCTGAGCGGTTCGGTAAGGGGCGAAACTCGCTGGACAGCTGACCGCTCCCCCGGCATAGTCGCCGGGTGCAGAGCCCACCCTCCCCCGTGCCCCGGCCCCGGTTCGCCTGGGCGAGCCGCAACTTCCGGATCCAGACCGCCGCCACCGTGATCGGCGGCCTCGGCAACGCCGGTGCCCCGATCGCCACCGCCTTCGCGGTCCTGGAGGGCGGCGGTTCCACCACCGAGGTCGGCTACGTCACCGCGGCCCGGCTGCTGCCCACCGTCCTGCTGCTGGTGCTCGGCGGCGCCCTCGCCGACCGGTTGCCGCGCCACCACGTCATGGTCGGCGCCAACCTCTTCAGCGCGGCAGCGCAGGCGGCCCTCGCCGCGGTCGTACTGACCGGCGGGGCGCCGCTCTGGCAGCTGATGCTGCTCTCCGCCGCCGGCGGCGCCGGGTACGCGTTCTACGCCCCCGCCGCCGGGGGCATGGTGCTGGAGAGCGTCGCCCCGGAGCACGCCGCCCGCGCCTTCTCGGTGTACCGGATGGGCCTCAACGCCGCCCAGATCGGCGGCGCGGCGCTCGGAGGCGCGCTGACCGCCGCGGTGGGCCCCGGCTGGGTGCTCGCCCTGGACGCCGGCTGCTTCCTGGTCGCCGCGGCGCTGCGGTTCCTGCTGGAGACGGTGCCGCCCGTGGCGGCGACCGCGGGCGGCGGCATGCTGCGGGACCTGCGCGAGGGGTGGCAGGAGTTCGCCTCCCGCCGCTGGCTCTGGGTGATCGTGCTCCAGTTCTCGGTCCTGGTGGCCTGCATCAGCGCGGTCGAGGCGGTGTACGGGCCCATCGTCGCGAAGGAACGGCTCGGCGGGGCCCGCGACTGGGGGCTCGCGATGGCGGCCTACGGCGTCGGCCTGGTCGCCACCGGCGTGCTGATGGCGCGCTGGCAGCCGCGAAGGATCCTGCTGGTCGGCAACTGGGGCGTCTTCCTGTTCGGGGTACCCGCCCTGGCGCTGGCGGTGTCCGCCCCGCTGCCGGTCCTGGCCGCGTCGATGTTCCTGTCCGGCGTCGGGGTCACCGTCTTCGGCGTCAACTGGATGATCGCGCTCCAGCAGGAGATCCCGCCCGAGGCGTTCTCCCGGGTCGCCGCGTACGACGAGTTCGGCTCGCTCTCGCTGGCGCCGCTCGGCACCGCGCTGGCCGGACCCGCCGCCGGGTTGCTCGGCCTCTCCGGCGCGCTCTGGGCCTGTGCCGCGCTCTCCTTCCTCCTCAGCGCGGTCGTCCTGCTGGAGCCGCAGGTCCGCCGGCTCACCAGACGCCCGACCGCCGCCGACGACGCCCAGGGCACACCGCGCACGGCAACCGCTCCCACCCTCTGACGCGCCCCGTGCGCCCCCGGATGCGCCCTCCGGTGGGCAACCACCGGAGGGCCCGGCTCGTCCGACCAGGTGACGACGAGTGAGACCTGGGGGGCGCCCGATGCCGAAGCCACTGCTGTTCCTGGACGTCGACGGAGTGCTCAACCCGGTCTGCCCCGGACCAGAGACCGACTTCGACGCGCACACCATGCTCGGCTACACCGTGCTGCTCTCCCCCCGGCACGGCACGTGGCTGCGCGAACTGGCCGCCGGCTACGAACTCGTCTGGGCCACCACCTGGGAGGAGCACGCCAACGCCCACATCGCCCCGGCGATCGGCCTGCCGGAGCTGCCGCTGGTCCGGTTCACCGGCTACACGCCCCAGCCCGGCGACCCGCGCGTCCCGTTGATGGAGCTGTTCTCCGCCCGCAAGTGGGCACCGCTGCTGCGCTACGCGGCCGGGCGGCCGTTCGCCTGGGTCGACGACGTCATCCCCGGCCGGCTGGTCCGCAGCGCGCTCTGGCGCCGCGACCGCGTGTTGCTGCCGATCGATCCGGGCCGGGGCCTCGAACGCCGGCACGTGGACCGGCTGCTGGCCCGGCCGCCGCGTCCCGCCACCCTGCGCCTGCGCACCACCCGACCCACCACCCGGCCCGAGGCCGGTTGACCTCCCGGCCCACCGCGCCCACCGCGCCCACCCGCCCGGGCCGCCCTTGCCCCGCCCGGCCGCACGCGGCGGGCCTCACCCGGTCGGCAGCCAGCTCACGTGCCCGGCCAGCAGCGCGTACCCGACGAAGGCCACCGTGTCGATCAGCGCGTGCGCCACGACCAGGGGCATCACCCGCCCCCACCGCCGGTAGAGCAGGCAGAACACGACGCCCATCACGATGTTGCCGACCAGCCCCCCGACCCCCTGGTACAGGTGGTACGAGCCGCGCAGCAGCGAACTCGCCACCACCGCGGCCGGCCACGACCAGCCCAGCTGCCCCAGCCGGCGCAGCAGGTAGCCGAGGACGACGACCTCCTCCAGGATCGCGTTCTGCCAGGCGGAGGCGAGCAGCACCGGAATCCGCCACCACACGTCCGGCAGCCCGGACGGCGCGACCGTGAGGTTGTAGCCGGCGGCCTGGGAGGCGAGGTACAGCGCCAGTCCCGAACCACCGATCGCCGCCGCGACCGCCGCACCCCGGCCGAGGTCGCGCAGCTTCTGCCCGAGGTCGAATCCGAGCACCCGCAGCGCCACGCCCTCGCGGACCAGCAGGTAGCCGACCAGCACGACCGGCATCAGCCCGCGTCCGACGTAGTACAGCTGCCAGAGCAGGTCGAGCCAGGGCCGGCCGGGGGCCCGTGAGCCGTTCAGCGTGGCGACCTGCCGGCCCAGGTTGAGCGGTTCGGTGAGCGAGCCCGCGAAGCTGATCAGCGCGCCGATGCCGCTGGCCCCGAGGGACAGGCCGAGAACGATCAGCAGCTCCGCGCCGAGCAGCCGGCGGGTGGGCTTCGCGGTCTGCGGTTCGGTCGGGACGGTGGTCACGTGGTGCTCCAGCGCGGACGGCGGACGGGCGTCGCTCCGGCCGTCGGCCGACCGCCGGAGCGGTCATCCTTCCACAGCGTGCCGGTGGGGTGTGCGGGGCGGATCGGCCCGGGGCCGCGACGGCTTCGTCCGGACCTTCGTCCGGACCGGTCCCCGCGACGCGCCTATCCCACGGGCCAGGTGTGCACCGGCTCGCCGCCGCGCGAGTACTCCATGTACCGGCGGGTCATCGCCGCCAGGGCGGCCGGCCGGTCCATCCCGTACTGCTCGCGCAGCCGGTGGAACGTCGCGCTCTGCCAGGAGGCGCCGTTGGTCCGGCGCAGGCAGCGCTGCTCGATGATGCCGAGGTAGCGGTCCCGGTCGGCCGGCTCCACGCCCCAGGCGTCGAGTCCCTGGTGCGCCATCGGCAGCAGCTCGCCCAGCACGAGGTCGACGGCGGGCACCGCGGTCAGGCCGCCGCCGCGCCCGGCCCGGCCGTGCCGCGGCCACTGGAACACCGCGTCGACGCCGTACCGCGCCGCCTGCCGGAAGTTCTCGTCGGCCCGGTCGAACGGCAGCCTGGTCCAGATCGGCCGCGCCTGCTCGGCCAGCACCCGGACCACGCCGTAGTAGAACGCCGCGTTGGCGAGCGTGTCGGCGACGGTCGGACCGGCCGGCAGCGCGCGGTTCTCCACCCGCAGGTGCGGCACCCCGCCGCTGACGTCGTACACCGGTCGGTTCCAGCGGTAGATGGTGCCGTTGTGCAGCCGCATCTCGGCGAGCCGGGGGACCCCTCCGGAGCCGAGCACCTTCACCGGGTCCTCGTCGTCACAGATCGGCAGCAGCGCCGGGAAGTACCGCAGGTTCTCCTCGAAGAGGTCGTACGCCGAGTCCACCCAGCGCTCGCCGAACCAGGTGATCGGGCGCACGCCCTGGGCCTTGAGCTCCGCCGAACGGGTGTCACAGGCCTGCTGGAACAGGACCGGCCGGGTCTCGCGCCACAGCTCCCGGCCGAACAGGAAGGGCGAGTTGGCACCGAGCGCGAGCTGCGGACCGCAGATCGCCTGCGCGGCGTTCCAGACCGAGGAGAACCGCTCGGGGGTCACCTGCAGGTGCAGCTGGAGCGACGTGGCGGCGGCCTCCGCGACCATGGTGATGGACTCCAGCTGGAGGCGCTCGACGCCCTCGATGTCCAGCGTGATGTCCTCGCCCCGGGCGGCCAGGATCTGGTCGCTGAGCAGGCTGTACCGCTGGTTGTGGGACATCGCGTCCAGCCCGGTGTGGTCGTGCTCCAGGGTCGGCAGGATGCCGACCATCACGATCCGCGCCCCGGCCTCGCTCGCCCGCCGGTCGGCGTAGCGCAAGCCGGTGTCGATCTCCTCGCGCAGGTCCTCGAAGACGTGCCCGCAGAGCCGGTGCGGCGCGATGTTGACCTCGATGTTGAACCGGCCGAGCTCGGTCTGGAAGTCGCTGGACCCGATCGCGGTGAGCACCTGCGCGTTGTTCATCACCGGCAGGCCCTGCTCGTCGGCCAGGTTGAGCTCGATCTCCAGACCCATCACGGCCCGTGGTCGCTCGAAGCGGTCCTCGCGCAGCATCCGGCCGAACACGTCGAGGCTGGACTGCAGCTTGCGCCGGTAGAGCTGCCGGTCCGACAGGTCCGCCCGCGTCGCCACGACCTTCTCGCCCATGGTCCCCTCCTCCAGAGCCGCCCGGCCGAGCGACCGTGCAAGCATCATGCCCACCCCGAAGATCGATACCCGATGGCTTCGATTGGCTTGCAATGCAAGGAAACTGATGCCGTTTCAGCTAATCTGCCGACTTGCCCGACGCCACCGCCTGTGATAAACAGGTCACCCTGCGCACCTGTTCGAGTAGAATTCGCACTGCCCCACGGCCCGGCCCGCTTTCGCCCCGAGACCACCGTCGACGGCGGGGGCCTCGCCGGCACCGCGATCCTGCCCAACCGGACAAGGCCCAGGTTCCGTCACCGCCGACGCACCGGGCCATGCCGGTATGCCGCACTCGCACGCCGATCTCGCACGGAGAGGCGACTTTGCCATGACTCTGCAGACTCCCCAGCCCCCGCCCAGCGCGCTCCGCGCCGTCCTCGCCGCACTCGACTCCGAGACCGCGCTGCGCCAGCCCGCCGCCGCCGCGCTCCGTCATCCGACCGGCGCACTGCTCCCCGCCCATCCGCTCGCCGTCCACGTCCTGGACGGGCCTCGCGCCGATCTCGCCGCCGCCCGGCGAACGGGGTGGCGCTTCCTGATCAAGGACGGCGCCGACGTGGCCGCCGCGGCCGAGGTGGTGCAGGGGTCCGAGGGCCACACGTTCTCGCACTTCACCGCCGGCCCCTACCTGGACTCGACGGTCCGGGCGCTGCGCCAGGCCTGGCAGCTCGCCCAGTCCTCCCGGGCCCGCCGGCAGCCCAGGCTGCTGACCTTCCCCGGCCAGTACGCGACGGCCCTGTGGCTGCACGGCCCGGACGGCGACACCGGCTCGGACCTGCTGATCCCGCTGGCGCCGGCTCCGCTCGGTGTCACCGCGCACCGCACCTACCCGGCTGCCGAGCTCCTGCCGGTCCTGGCCCGTACGCCGATCGGGCGGCCGCTGCTGCTCGGCTCCCCCTGAGAGCGGGGCACCCGACCCGAGGCCCGACAACCCGGCGCCCCGAGCCACCACCCGGACCCGACCCGGGACCCGCCCGGTGTCCGGCCCCGCGCCCCGGCCGGGTGCTCCGGTCCGGGGCTCAGCCACGCCCACCCCCCGCCCCTCCCGGCCACCGCCCGGCGAACACCCGGGTGGGCCATGCGGCATGGCCCGTCCGGGCCCGTCACCGGATGGTCCACCCGGCACCGGCCACGGTCCGCCGCCACCTGAACGGGTGATCTCTACCCGTTGGTTGTGGCGCATGTCACGAAATCGCTGCGCGCGCGTCCCCGGATGCCGACACTGGGAACCAGCGTGGAGGGACCTCCTGTCCTACCCACTTGAGTGCCGGTCCACACCTGGCCCGACACCGGACAGAATCCGACCACCGCGGCAGCGCCCGACGGCAGACCGGCGGCACCGTGTCTCGGGGAGGATCGCAGAGCGAAGCGAGGGTACGCATGTGCCAGCACCGTCCTGAGTGCCCGTCGGCCGAGTCCGAGGACCGCGAGGCCGCCGTCCCGGTGGCGTGCCACCCGGAGCAGGGCTGGAGCCTGCTCTGCAACGGCGTCCTGCTGTTCGAGGACACCGGCGAACTGCTGCCCGACGGCCGGGTGATCGCCCCGCGCCGCCGGACCGCCCACGCGCTCTGACCCGCCCGGCACCGGTCCGGACCACCACGGAACACAGGGCAGGGCCCCGGCGGAAGGTTCCGCCGGGG
>NZ_JBHXKE010000253.1:0-12749 GCF_042722765.1 Kitasatospora sp. NPDC058406 | reverse complement strand
CCGGGGATTCCCGGGGCCCGGGCTGCCGCCGCGCCGCCACGGGCGTGCGGGCAGACCGGTGCGGGGCATCGCCGACACTGCTGTCGGGTCGGGTGCGGCGGTCCCGTTCGCGCCCAGCCGGTGCGCGCGGAGGCCGCGCCGGAAGGCCGACGGCCCTGACGGCTCGTCTGTCGGTGGCTGCGTCTAGGGTGCTGGCGACGATGGCGAGTCCGGGTCCTGTCCCACGTACCTCGCCGCGAGGATCTGGAGACCGGTATGCGTTCTTTCGTGGTGGCGGATGTTCCCGAGACGGACGACGCGGAGGCGTGGCTTATCTACGCGGACGTGCTGACCGCGGCCGGCGACCCGCGGGGAGCGGCGATCCGTCTGGAGCACGCGTGCGACGCCGACGGCGGGGCCGCGGGTGGGGACCGGGCCCGGCTCGCCGGGCTCTACGCGGAGGTGGAACGGCAGCTCGGTCTCGACGGGCTGCGCACGGACGGCTCCTGGCGGTTCACCTGGAGGCGGGGCTTCCTCGACGAGGCACGGTTCGCCCTGGCCGAGGACACCGGGGCGGGGCGTCGGGCGCTGGTCGAGGGGCTGTTGGCGGACCACCCGTGGGCCGCGGCCGTCGATCTCACCGACCCCGAGCGCTGGGAGGGGGCGCTGATCGACGCGGTGCTGTCCCACCCCGTCGCCCACCGGCTGCGCGTGCTGGAGCTGCGCCTGACCGACTACCACCACTCCGCCGAGCACTCCGCCCGCTCGCTCGCCGGCGCCCCGCGCCCCCGGCTGGAGCACCTGTCCTTCGGCTACGGGTTCGAGTTCCTCTACGAGGACGGCAGGACGTCGACGGGCGGCCGGATCGATCCCATGGACTACCACGGCGACGGGCTCGTGCAGACGGCTCCGTGGGATTCGCTGCCCGCCCTGCGCACGCTCGAACTCCAGGGGGCGTTCCTCCTCGGCTCGATCCTCCACGACGGCCTGACGCGCCTTCGCGTCCGTGGTCCCGCGACCGGCGACGGGGCCTACTTCGACCTCGGGTCGACGCGAGGTGTGGAGTCGCTGGTGGTGGAGGCCGAGTGCGACGTCTTCGGAGGGTGCTGTCCCGTCGAGCAGCTCGACGAGCTGACCACGGCGGGGTTCCCGGCGCTGAAGCACCTCGACCTGGGCGGGTCGGAGTTCGACGCGACCTCGTTCGAGCTGTTCTCGGCGCTCGCCGAATCGCCGATCCTCCCTCAGCTGGAGAGCCTCACCCTTCCCGACCTGCGGATCGGGCGGTCGGACTGCGAGGGCGAGCCGCTGGCCGTCCTGGCCCGGTGGGCACCGAGCTTCGCCCACCTCGCTCTGGGCGTGCGGGGCACCGTCGACGTCGAGGGCGCCGACGGGCCGGAGGTCGACCGGCTCTTCCCCGGAATCGGCGCCGGTTCGCTCGCGGTCGGCACCGCTGTGGAGCGAGAGGGCGACTGACGTCCGGCCGGGTCGGCTGTCCGGCTCCCGTAATCAACCACCGACCACCCGACTCCGGTTCCCGGGTCGGGAATGGCTGCGTTTCTCTCGACCGAATCGAGCGGCCGACCGATGTCGGTCGGCCCCGTGTTCGAGGAAAGAGCCTCGCAGGTAACCCTTTCGTGTGAACTCGCGAAGTCGGCCGCATGCGGAAACGATTCGGCTGGACAGGCCCTCTGTAGCCCCTCCGCATCTGCCGACGAGCGCACTGCCGTGTGCCACCGGTCCGCCGCCCGTTCGGCCCGACGCGTCATCACCCCCTCGCACGGAGAACTACGAAGGGAACATCGCATGCGCAGCATATGTGCCCGTACGACGTTGGCGGTCGCCGGCGCGACCGTGGCCCTGGCCACGGTGCTGACCGGCACCTCGCCCGCTCAGGCCGATTCCGGCAGCAGCGCGGCCGTCGCGCGACCCCGGGACAAGATCGCCTGTCCCCGTGGGTTCGTGTGCATCTACCCGGACATCGACTTCGTCGGCCAGCCGTACGTCAAACGCGCCGTCGACGGGAGTGTCCGGCACCTGCCGGACTACATCCGAGGGGCGGGGAGCTCGGTGATCAACAACAGCGGCCGGACCGCACGGGTCTACCAGAAGGACAACTACTTCGGGCGGCACGTGTGCGTGGGGAGCGAGGGCGGCTCGATCCACGACCTGCGCTCGTACCAGCTCAACGACGTCACGCACTCGCTGAGGATCAACAACACGCCCTGCGGCGCCTGATACCTCCGGTGTCGGCACGGACAGTCCGACCCTCTCACCAGAGACCGGAGGGCCAGGCTGTCGGGGCTGCTCCCGGCGGGACGTCCGGAGCCGTGACCGCGTAGGCGGGCACGGCGGCTTCGGGATGTCCCGCCCGGTCCGGCGCGGCACGGATCGTGGTCACCTGGCCGACCGTCATTCCACTCGGCCCGACGACGTGCGCCCCGGCTTCGATCTGTGCCACGGCCGTCTCACCGTAGATCCGCAGCGTGCGGTCGTCGTCCACCTGACCGTGCTCGTCGAGCACCCCGCAGTGACCGTGGTCGGTGAACTCGTCGACGCACACGTGGACATGATCACCGTGCCGTCGCCCACCTCGGCCCGCACATCGCGCAGCGCCGCGTTCAGCACGCCGCCCGGGTCGAGGCCCCGGGTCCCCTCCGCGTCGTACGCGACCGGAGTTCCGAGAATCGTCACGCCGCCGACGCCCGCTTCCGTGGCTTCGACGACCGCCTTGCGCAGCGAGTCACGGGTGTGGTGGACGACGCCGGGCATCGAGGTGATGGGGATCGGCTCGACGGCGCTTTCCCTTGACGAACATCGGCAGCACCAGCTGACGCGGTTCCAGGCTGGACTCGGCGACCTGTCGCCGCAGGGCAGGGGTTCGCCGAAGCCCTCGCGGGCGCTGTTCCGGAAGCACCGATGACCTCCGCGATGCCGTGCGCATGCGATGACAGGTCCTTCCGGACTGCTGGTTGGCGTAGATACCCTTCGGGTTGTCAGGAGGCCGTGCTTTCAGGTCCGGAACCCGCCACAGTCACTCGATCGAGAGTCCGGTTCGACCACCAACCCTCATGATCGGAACGACAACAGCCACTTGGGGAGATCGAAGGCTCCGAGCGCGTCTACCGGCTGGGCTCATGACCGGACATGAGGGAGTGAATCTGTGCGGACCGAGTTGGAACCCGAGACCGAGACCGAGACCACCGACAAGCGCTCCTTGCGGTACGCGCTGTTGATCGCGCTGGCGAACGGGATCGGCTACATGCCGTTCGCGCTGACCATCCCGGTCCTGCCCGGCTACGTCACGGGTCGGCTGCACGGTGGTCCGGCGGAGGTCGGCGCGGTCATCAGCGGGTACGCGCTGACCGCGTTGCTGTCCCGCCCGGTGTCGGGCGCGCTGATGAACCGCCTCGGCACCCGGGCCCTGACCATCGGCGGAACGGTGCTGACCACGCTCGCCACCGTCTGCTACCCGCTCGCCGGATCGATCGCCGAGCTGATCGGCCTGCGGATGCTGGTGGGCGTCGGCATGGGCGCGATGCTGGCCGTGGCCGGGGTCTGGCCGGTGCAACTGGTCGCCAGGGACCGGCAGAGCTGGGCGCTGGGGCTGGGCGGTACCGTCAACTACGTGGCCATCGGCCTGGGTGCTCCGCTGGGTAGCCTGATCGATCACCTGGTGGGCACGGCGGCCGCGTTCGTGATCTCCGGGCTGATCGCCCTGCTCGTCATCCCGATCGCCCTGTGCGTCCCCGAGGTGCGCTTCCCGCCGAAGACGGAGCGGACCGGCACCGACAAGGGCCGGGCCCTGCTCGGCACCGCGCTGCCCGGCGTCGCGCTGATCTTCACCGCGTTCGGCTTCGCGGCCGTCTCCAGCTTCGCGGTCGCGAAGTTCGACGACCTCGGCATCGCCGGGGGAGCGGCGGTGGTCACCGCGTACTCCCTGACCGTGGTGCTGTTGCGGGTGGCGGGCACCTGGATCCGCTGGGAGGCCACACGACCGGTGGCACTGGCCTGCCTGTTCCTCGTCGAGGCTCTGGGGATCGCGCTCCTCGGGGTGGCGGACGGCCTTGCCGTGGGCGTGATCGGCGGTGTCCTCATCGGTGTGGGCATGTGGCAGATCTACCCGGTGCTGGGGCTGTTCGTGGTGCGCTCGGTCAGTGAACGCCAGCGCGCCACGGCGCTGTCCACCTTCGGGGCCTGCTTCACCGCGGGCCTCGCCGCCGGGAGCGGCGCCCTCGGGCTGGTGGCCCGGGCCGCCGGGTACCAGACGATGTTCCTCGTCTGCGCGGCCTGTGTCGGTCTTGGACTGCTGGTGGCCGTGGCCGCGGCCCGCGTAGCCCGGATCGGCTGACAACTCCCCGATGACGGGGTGTCCTCGGCGCGTGGTGAGCGGCAGTCGGACACCCCGCCCCGGGAAGGGGTGTCAGCCGGCCGGCCGGGGGCGCCAGGTGATCGTGGTGATGGAGGCGGTCATGAGGAGCCAGCCGAGCACGGGAACGGCCAGGGTGGCGGCGAGGGGCAGCTGGGACGAGATGAGGGTGAGGCAGCCGAAGAGCGCCATGGCGGCGACGAAGACGGCCATGGCGGCGTAGAAGGGGGTCGCTTGCGCGCCGGTGCGTGACCAGGTCAGTCCGTGGGCGGTGAGTGCCGATCCCAGGGCGGCCAGGAGGGCGATCTCGAGGGAGATCAGCCAGGGCGTGCCCGCGTTCTGGGCGCGGTGCCCCTGGTAGGAGACCTCGGCGACCCGCCCTCGGAAGACCGTCAGGTCCACGTCCGCGCCGGTCGTCGTGGCGTTGTAGAAGGCCGAGTCGACCGTGTAGCTGCGCCGGGGAGCCTCGTCGGGTACGGCCGTCCCGCGCGCCACGGTCAGCGTGTAGACGGTCGAGTCGCCGCTGGTGGCGGCGTGCCTGGCCGTCACCCTGCCACTCGCGCGCTGTGCGCAGTCCGTGCCGGGCGCGTGTTCGGCCGTGCCGCAGATCGGGGCGTTGCGGTAGGCGCTCGCCGCGTCGTTGGCGTCGACGAACCAGCCGAAGCCGAGAACCGTGGCGGCCAGTCCTGCCAGAAGGAACAGGCCCTGCGTCAGTGCGCGGGCGACCGCTCCCGGGGGCCGGGGCCGGGTCGGCGGCTTCGTGTCCCTGATCCGAGCGTTCATCGCAACCCCCATCGATCGCGTCCACGAGCACCTCCCCGATGCCCTTCGGGAATGATTCCAGGGAAGTGCCCGGCCGGGTGAGTAACCCGTCGTCCTTGTAGCGAAGTTGTGGATATTCCGGCCCGACGGGATCGCCCGATCCTTTCCGCGGTCGACTCGTCGAGGACGAAGTGTTGTCCGGTTGGATTCGGTGGAACGGCCTCCTCCCGGTTCGCGCGGACGACTTTCCGGGCCTCCTTGAGGTGGGCCGTGCCGTGCCGGGCCGGGGAAGGACGACGGCCCTCCACCATCGGCAGCGTGGCGGTGGATGCCCCCGGCTGCGTCGGCCGCGCCCGCCCTCACCCCGGAGACCGTCTTCCCGGCTTCCGTAACGAGTGGATGTCGGACCAGGACGGAGAAGCAGTGCGGGACTCGGTTACTTGTCACCGGCCCCCGTCGCACTCGGCACACGCAGGAGGGCCGGTACCTCCCTCAAGACGCTTGCCGTGGACCACGGCATCGGCGAGAGGTCCGCCGTCGCTCCTCCACGCCAGGATGGTTCATGTTCCAGCATCACAGCCACGGCCGTCGGGTCGGTGCGCTCCTGGCCGCCGTGGTGGCGGTGGGAGCCGCGTCCGTGGGCCCCGCCGCCGCTGCGGTGCCCACCACCTCCCCGGCGCCCGCCGCGCCCACCGCGCCACCCTCCGGCACGTCCGCGAAAGCCGTGACGCCGCCCCCGCCGGCCCGGCCCTCCGCAGCGGCGCCGACGCCCGCGCCGTCGGCGGCGCGGGTCTTCGCCGCCGCTGCCGCAGCGGTGGCGCCCTCCTCCACACCCGCGGTCATGGAGGACGTACCGAGGGAGGCGGACACCGGCACGGACGATGACGCACGCCGTCCGGCGGTGGCGCGCTCCTCCGCCCCCTCGTCGTTCGTCCTCGCCACGGGTGGCGTGCTGCTGGCCGCCGGGCTCGTCCTCACCCACCGTCTCCGCAGGAGCAGCGCCCGGCGCCGGGCTCAGCACGCCCGAACCCTGCCCTGACACAAGGGCCGCCCGTCCGACGGGCAACCCCGCCAGGTGCCGGACCGCAGGCAGCCTGCCTCCCGACCTGACCGGCGGCCCGGCCGGTCCGAGGAAGCGAAGGTCGCTTCCGCCGGCCCATCGAACGCTCGCCGTACCGAGCGAACCGGTCGACAGAGAAGAGCACGAAATGAGCAGCCAGATACCGACCGCCGTGCTGGTCGACGAACTGAAGGCGCTCCGCGACGAGGTCACGGGCGTCTCGGAGAGCCTCATCTCCACGGCGGACGGCCTCCTGGTGGCCGCCGACACGGACACCGTCCACCCCGAGTCGGCCGCGGCGCTGTCGGCGGCCATGCTCGGCCTCGGCCGGCACGCCGCAGCCGAGGCCGGCGTGGGCGGCCTGTGCGACATCGTCACCCGCTGCCACGGTGGCTACGTGGTGGTGATGGCGATCGCCGAGCAGGCCTTGCTGACGGTCATGGGTGACGAGGGCCTCGACCTCACCACCCTGTACCAGAGCTCGCCCACCACGCTTCGCCGACTGGGCGAGCTGCTCGGGGTGGTCCCCGTGCCCTGAGACGCGGCCCGGGCCGGTGGAGCGCGGCTGTCCGGGGCAGCGGACGCCGCTGCCGGACCACTCGCGCGCGGCACGACGGGACCCTGACCCGGCAGGCAGGTAGTCGCACGGCGTCGCGGATCGGCCAGGACAGCACTACGGGTGCCCGGCTCGGTGCCGGGCCACCGGGCAGGGTAGGTCAGCGGCCGCCCGCGGCGGGGGCGAAGGGCCCGTCGAGTGCTGCCCATTGCAGGAGCAGGATGGTCTTCCCGTCGGTGATGCGTCCGTCGCGGGTCATGGCGAGGGCCTCGGCGAAGGACAGTTCGAGGACCTCGATGTCCTCGCCGTCCTCCTCGAGTCCGCCGCCGCTCCCGGTCCGGGCGGCCGGGGTGTAGGGGGCGGCGAAGAAGTGGAGGCGTTCGGTGACGGATCCGGGGCTCATGTAGGCGTCGAGGACGTGGGTGAGCGGGCCGAGGGCGACGCCCAGTTCCTCGGCGCTCTCGCGTCGGACGGCGGTGGGCGGGTCGTCCGCGTCGAGCAGTCCTGCGGCGGCTTCGACGAGCATGCCGTCCGGGTGGTCGTTGACGTAGGCGGGGTAGCGGAACTGGCGGGTGAGCAGGACGCGACCGCGTTCGGTGTCGTAGGGCAGGACGACGGCGCCGTTGCCGCGGTCGTAGGTCTCGCGCTGCTGGGTCTCCCAGCGTCCGTCGCGGCGCCGGTAGTCGAAGGTGGTGCGGCGTAGGACGTGCCAGCCCCGGGAGGTGAGCTCGACGTCGCGGACCAGGATGTCGGGGTTGCGGTCCAGGCCGCGTCCGGCCCGGTCGAGGCCGGTGCGGCCGCGGTGGTCGGGGGTGTCGATACCCGGGCGGCCGGTCACGCCGTCTCCTGCGGGGTGAGGCGGGGGATCTCGGCCACGTCGTGGTAGATGGGGAGGCCGCGTCGGTGGGCGACGGCGACGTCCTGGTCGGCTCCGGTGGAGTCGCCGGGCAGGCGCAGTACGGCGTCGCAACGGGCGAGCAGGCGCTCGGCCGTGGGGTAGAGGACCTGGTCGGCGAGGGGGTCGGTGGGGCCCGCGCCGGCGGAGCGCAGGACGGGCAGGGCGATCCACTCCCCGATCACGGGGAGGTGGCCGGCGGCGAAGACGGGCCAGGCTGCGGCTTCGAGGCGGGCGAGGTTGGCGGCCATGGCCTGCGGGTCGCCGTCGGTGCCGGATCGGTAGGGGCCGGCGATGAGGATGAGCATCGGCTTGTCGGGCATGGGCGCTACACTACAGGCAGAAACGTGCAAGAACAGGAGAGAATGCGGATGTTGGCTGCTGAACGGCGCGACCACCTGCTCGGTCTGCTCGCCCGCGAGGGCAAGGTCGTCGCCAAGGAGGTCTCCGCCCAACTGGGCATCTCCGAGGACAGCGTGCGGCGCGACCTGCGCGACCTCGCCGCCGAGGGACTCTGTCAGCGGGTCTACGGCGGCGCCCTGCCCGCTTCGCCGGCGGTGGTCGACTACGCCGCCCGGCAGAGCGTGGCCCCGGACGGCAAGCGGAAGGTCGCCGCGGCGGCTGCCGCGCTGGTACGACCGGGCAGCACGCTGATCCTCGACGGCGGCACCACCGCCCTCGCCGTCGCCCACGCGCTCCCGCGTGATCTCGTCTGCACCGTGATCACGCACAGCCCGACGATCGCCGCGGCGCTGCTCGACCACCCACGGGCGGAGCTCTTCCTGATCGGGGGGCGCGTCTTCAAGCACTCGGCCGTCACCTGCGGCGCCGCCGCGGTCGAGGCCGCGCAGAACGTCTCCGCCGACCTGTGCCTGCTCGGTGTCACCGGCGTGCACCCCGAAGCGGGACTGACCACCGCGGACGCCGATGAGGCCGCGATGAAGCGCGCCCTGGCCGCGCGGGCCGCGGACACCTACATCCTGGCCTCGTCCGAGAAGATCGGCACGGCTTCGCGGTTCCGCGTCCTGCCCTGGGAGAAGGTCAGCGGCCTGATCACCGACGCCGACCCCCACGACACGGTCGTCGAGCAACTCAGGGCGCACGGAGTGGAGATCCTGGCGGCCGACTGACGGCTACGGCGTTCGACTGCGGTAGCCGTCGGCAGGCGCAGCGTGCGGAGCGGCGTCAGGGCGGTGGTTCGTCGGAGTGGAGCCTTCGAAGGGGGTGGGGCCGGTTCGGCGCGGTGGTCGGCCGGTGATCGTGAACGGCGGGGTCGCGGGTCGCGGTGTCGTCATCGGGGCCGGCATGCTTCGGGGCGGTGCAGCCCGGAGCGAGGGGCGCCGGGGCGTGGTGGGGCGGGGGCGAGATGACGTCGGTGGGCGGTCGGTGGCGCATGGCCGGGCGGTTGGTCGGTGCCGTGGTGGGTGTGCTGGTGGTGGGGCAGCCGCCGGCCTGCGGGTGGTGGGCCGTCAGATCGGCATCGTCAGCTGGGGCTCCGCCAACTGCGGCACCGACTACCCCTCCGTCTACACCGGCACCGGCGCCCACCGGCTCTGGATCACCGCCAAGACCGGCATCTGACCACGTCGAGCGCGTGCCGTCGACCATGGCGTGGGCCATCACGGGTACGGAGTGGGCCTGCGGCCGGTCGAGTGGGGTGTGGGAGGTGACGCCTCTCCCCGGCGGGTACGGCCCGGCCGCAGGCGCAAAGGGCCTGCGGCCGGCGGCCGGTGAAACGGAGCGTGCACTGAGCCCGCCGCCCGCGCAGGGGCCGGTCTTACGCACCGACCCCGACGGGGTTCGGGCAGCGGGCCGCTTCCGGAACCTCAGCCCGCGGTCTCGCTCCGGGCGGGCACCGCGGTGTACAGGCCGCGTCCGGGGCGCTGCGCGCGACCGGCCTTGGCGAGGCGTTCCAGCTTGGTGCGGATGGTGTTGATGTTCCCCTGAAGGGTGTCCAGGCCCAGCCGTTCGGTCACCTCGCGGGCTCGCAGGGGCTCCGCGGCCTGGGCCAGCACCGTCAGGACGCTGTCCGCTTCGACCTCCTGGCGCCGCCCGCCCGCCGTGGACCCGGCCGGTTCGGCGGTTGTCCGGCTGGCGGGCGCCGCCTTCTTGGGCGCTGCGGGCGTGGCCGTGGACGCCCGCTTTGCCGCGGCGGGCCCGGTGTCCTTCGCCACCTTCTTCGCGATCTTCTTCGCACGGGGGACGGAGGCCTTGGCCTCCTGCACGGGTGCGGCCGCAGCCTTCGGGACGGCCGGCTTCCGGACGGCGGCCTTCCTCGGGGTCCGGGCCGCAGGGATCGGCGGGACCGGCTGGGCCGCAGGGACCGGCGAGGGTTCCGCCTCCGGGGTGTCCGTCGTCGCCGCATTGTCGTGGCCGTCGGCCGCGGCCTCGGCCGGGACAGGGGCCAACTCGTCGGCGAGCGGCTCTCGTTGCCCGCCGAGTGGCGTTCCGGTCAGAAGGCGCAACCCCTCAAGTGCCTTGGTGATGGCCTCCTCTTCCCGCACGGCGGCTGCGACGTCCTCCTCCGCTCGGCGACGCCGTTCCAACACGGCGGGCAGTCGCTCCTCAAGCAGGGCGATCGTCGATCCCACACCGTTTTCCGTACCGAAGGCGCTCTCGATTCCCACAACACTCCCACCGTCTCAGCCGTCAGTCGTTGCAGTAATCTACGGCTCGCCGCGCCGGTTGTGGGGGGATTGGCCGAATGTCACCCGGCAGGGGCGCCGGGGCGGCGCCGGCGAACCCTGCGACGACTCCGCACCTCATCCTGAAACGATCGGGCGCAGGGGGTTCCAATCCCTTCTCCACCACGTCGAACGACGGTGGGCCGCCGGCCGTGCGGCCCACCGTCAGTGCGTTCCTGCGGCTCAGTAGAAGACCACGGAGAGCCGCGCCGGGCCGGTCTCGGTGGTGGTGTCACAGAAGTAGACGACGGCCTGGTGGTTGTTCACGTAGGCCTGGCCGGCCGCGTGGCAGGAGGCGGCGGTCGGGTAGATGCCGATGTAGGTGTAGGTGGCCGCCTGGGCGGTCGGAGCGGCGATGAGGGCGCCGCCGGCCACGATCCCGGCCACGGCCGCGGTGGAGAATGCCTTGCGAAGCGACATGGTGGTCTTCCTCCCATTGGTGAGCGCCGGGGTTCCGTGCCCCTGCGCTTCGCCGAGGAGCCTCCTCCGAATGTGTCGGCGAGGCAATGGTAGAGACCAATTCCGACCGGAAGCAGTGTGGTGTTTCTGTGACGGTGCAGTTCACGGGCCTGCCTGGCGGGCTGACGATCATCTTCCGGACAGTTTTTTGCACTGTCCGGAAGATGACAGTCCGCCAGTGACGGCTCTCCGTGGACCACGGTGCACCGGCCGGGGCGGTGACGCCCCGGGGGTGTGGTCGAGGTGTGGGGCGGTTCTCGGGGCTGCCGGCCGGGTGCGGTGTCCTCGCGCGCTCGCCGTTCGCAGCTCAGTGAGAAGGATCCAGCAGCACCGACCCGGCGCAGCCGGCGGAACGGATCGCCACCGCCGTCGGGTCGGTGCTGCTGTGGACACCACGCGGTGTCGCGGGGCGCTGCCGGGGCCTGGAGGGCTCCGCCGGGCGGGGCGGCTCAGCGAAGGCCGGCGAAGAGGTCGTTCTCGGGGAGCTCCGCGCCGGTGGTGTCGTGGACCCGGAGGAAAGTCTCGACACCCATCAGCTGGGTGAACTTCTCCTTGCCCATCTTCAGGAAGAAGATGTTCTCGCCCTGGCTGGCGTGCGCGGCCAGCGCGTCGAACTTCTGGCCTCCGAACCCGGTGGTGTCCACCCAGGTGGTGATCTCCTCGTCGGGGAGGCCGATCTCGGGCATCTCCGACTCCTCGGAGCCCGGCTCCTCCCACTCCCCGCCGAGCTCGCGCATGACCTCCC
The DNA here is from genome assembly GCF_042722765.1 of Kitasatospora sp. NPDC058406. Lineage (NCBI taxonomy): Bacteria > Bacillati > Actinomycetota > Actinomycetes > Kitasatosporales > Streptomycetaceae > Kitasatospora > Kitasatospora sp. NPDC058406. The sequence continues at coordinate 1,243 of NZ_JBHXKE010000253.1, read as the reverse complement.
CGAACCGCGCCATCATCGAACGCGGGGCCGTCGTCCAGTACACCTTCGGCGCCGTGCCGGCCAGCTCCAGCGCCCTCGACGTGATGCGGTTGGCCTGGATGTGGTCGGGGTGGCCGTAGAAGCCGTTCTCGTCGTAGGTCACGACCACGTCGGGCCGGTACTGCCGCACCAGGTCGGCGAGGCGGGCGGCCGCCTCGTCCACCGGTGTCGTCCAGAACGAGCCGGGCGCGTCGTTGGCGGCCCAGCCCATCATCCCGGAGTCCCCGTAGTCGAGCATTTCGAGGTGGCTGACCTTGAGGACCTCGCAGCTGGCCTCCAGCTCCTGACGGCGCATCGCGGCGACGGCGGCCGGGTCGTGTCCCGCCTCGCCGGGCTTGACTCCTCCCGGTCCGTCCCCGCAGGCGCCGTCGGTACAGGTGACCAGCACCGTCCGGATGCCCTCGGCCGCGTAGCGGGCGAGCACACCTCCCGTACCGGTGGCTTCGTCGTCGGGATGGGCGTGCACGGCCATGAGGGTCAAGGGCCGGTCGGTCATGGGGTTCATCCTTCGGTCTGCCGAGTGTTCGGCCTCAGTGTGCGGCACGGGTCTGACAGAGAACGGTTCACCGTGTCTCTGAATCGACTGTTGGAAACGACGGGGGCGCCGAGTCCTATTCCGGTGTGCTCGCGCCACGAGCCGCCGCCGGTGGTTGGTCGGTCGTCACCCACGACGCACGACGGATCCCGCAGAGCGCCGGCCGGTTTCTGGGTCTTGCGCGCGTGCCCGTGCACGCACGGGCAACACCGCGGGCGCGCCGCTCGCTAGGCTCGGTTTCGGGCTTCCGGGCACCGCGCGGGGGCGGGCATGAGAGTCGTCCGGCCTCGCCGCCGGTGCCACGCCCCTACCGCTCCGCACGTCGACGGGCCGTCGCCGTCGCGGCGGCAGAAGGGAGCGACCGTGCAGAACAGGTTCTGTGGGACTTCCTGAGGGCTCATCCAATGCCTTCGATCGCTTCGTCGGGGCGATGGTTAGCCACCTGGTCAGCCTCGTGATCACGTGCTGGCCGGAACGAGGCCATCTGTCTCAGGCTGGAACCGCACTGCGGTGAGGACACCCGTCCTCGTGGCCGACTACTAGCCTCACGTCCTGTCGGCGGGCCCGTCAACTCGGGTAGATGCAGCAGCATTTCGGCGGCGCTAGGCGTCCCTGCCGTGCTTTGCTGCCGGGTTTCCCAGGCGCGGTTCGACTGGCCTGTGATTTACG
>NZ_JBHXKE010000252.1:3968-12754 GCF_042722765.1 Kitasatospora sp. NPDC058406 | reverse complement strand
GTGGCCGGGGCGGGCGCGGTGACCGGGACCGGTGCGGCGGCCGACCGGGACGGGCCGCGCCCGCCCGCCGTGCCGCTGTCGCTGCCGGGGCCGGCGCGGGCGGAGGAGGAGACCAGCAGCGAGGCGGTGGCCCGCAAGGCCGCGACGGTCCGGACCGCGCTGGAGACCGCGCGCCGCTGGGGCCTGGAGCGCCCGCCGCTGGCCGCTCCGCCGCGCCCGGCCGGCCGCCCGGAGCTGCGCGCCGGGCAGGGGGTGAAGCTCGCGGAGGGCCTGCCGCCGGTGGTGTACCGGGTGCCCACCGAGCAGAAGATCGTCTTCCTCACGGTCGACGACGGTGCCGAGAAGGACCCGGAGTTCAACCGGATGGCCGCCGAACTCGGGATCCCGCTGTCGACCTTCGTCGCCGACTACCTGGCCCGCTCCGACTACGGCTACTTCCGCCAGCTCGCGGCCCAGGGTGACGCGGTGAACAACCACACGATCAACCACCGCAACCTCAAGGTCCTCGGGTACGAGACGCAGCGCGACGAGATCTGCCGCCAGCAGGACCAGCTGGAGCAGCAGATCGGCGCTCGTCCACGCCTGTTCCGGCCCCCGTACGGGGAGTACAACGAGGACACCCTGCGGGCCGCCGCCTCCTGCGGCATCGAGGCGGTGCCGCTCTGGAACGAGGAGGCGTTCCCCGACCGGATGGAGTACCGCCAGCTCGACCAGCGGCTCCACTCGGGCGACATCATCCTCACCCACTTCCGGGGCACCGACCTGTGGCCGGGCACCATGACCGACCTGCTCCGCAAGGTGGTCGACGAGGTCACCGCGCAGGGCTTCGCGCTGGCCCGGCTGGACGACTACCTGTAGCGCTGCGGGCCCGCCCGCCCCGGGGTGGGCGGTTCAGTCGAGCGAGAGGGCGTCGAGGTACACCCAGGCGCCCTCGTGCCGGACGAAGCGGCTGTGCTCGGTGAGAACCCCCTCCTCCCGGCCCTCGACGTAGTGGGCGCGGAAGGCGACCGTGCCCTCGCTGTGGAACGGCCCGCCCTCGGAGCCGGAGAGCACCTCCAGGCGCACCCAGCGCAGCCCCGCGTCGAACTCGACCGAGTCCGGCCGGGTGTCGGGGTGCCAGGTGCGCAGCAGGTAGGCCTCGTCGCGGGCGGCGAAGGCGCTGAACCGCGAGCGCATCAGGGCCTCGGCGGTGGTGGCGGCTGCCTGCCCGCGGTGCAGGAGGCCGCAGCACTCCCCGTACGTGCCGGGCAGGCCGCACGGGCAGGGGGAGGAGGGCAGCAGGCGGGGCGCGGGCGCGGCGGCGCGGGGCGCGGGGCGTCGTCGTGACATGGCGTACATTCTGGCCCCTGCCCGGGGCGGCTCCCGCCCACCCTGCCCGGGGCGGCCCCCGCCCACCCTGCTCGGGACGGCTCCCGCCCGTCGTGCCCGGAGCAGCGCCCTCCGGGGCGGACCGGGGGGCGCTCCGGGCGGACCGGCGGGCCCTCCGGGGCGGGGGTTCCGTGCGCTCCAGTGGGTGTCAGGTATCTGACAACGTGGAGGTCAGGGGCTCTGCCGGGTCGCCGGCGGAATCGCGGCCACGCCCCCTCGTCGGGTCGTTGGCGACGACCGTAGCGCCACTGGGCCGCGATGCCAAGGGTCCTGACAATCTGTCCGAAATCGCCGACGAACCGTCACACTTTCGCGCCGATGACGAGCGCGACGGAGGTGATCTTTCCGGCATATCGAACGAGTGACGGAAATGTGCTGGTCATTCGAAGATCTTTACCCCAGCATCTCCGAGGGCACACCGCCCGTTTCCCCCCGGCCACAAGTCGGAGCAGCATCACCCCCCAGGAGAGTTGATGAGTTCGACGGGACATCCACCGCTGGACCCGGCAGCATCGCCGGCCGAGTTGTTCTCCGCTCAGGCCGAACGCACCCCCGACGCCCTCGCCGTGATCGACGGCCACCGTCGGATGACCTACCGCCAGTTAGACCTCGCCGTACAGGCGGTGGCGGACCGGCTGGCAGCCGCCGGGATCGGTCCGGAGGCCCTGGTCGGGGTCTGCCTGCCGCGAACGGCAGACCTCGTGATCACCCTGCTGGCGGTCCTGCGGGCCGGTGGCGCGTACGTGCCGCTCGACCCGGCCTACCCGCGCGACCGCCTCGAACTGGTCGTCGGCGACGCCCGGGCCTCCGCGGTGGCCACCGACCGTGCGCACGAACACCTGCTGGCCGGCGCCGGTGCCACCCTCCTCCACACCGGCGGGGACGCCCCCGACGTCCCCGCCGCCCCGGCCGTTCCCGCCCCCGCCGCTCCTTCGGCCCCCGGCCTCGCCACCCCGGCTCCGACCGGCCCCGCCGCCGACCCGGCGGACCCCGTCGCCCCCGCCGACGCGCTCGCCTACGTCCTCTACACCTCGGGCTCCACCGGCCGCCCCAAGGGCGTGTCGGTCACCCGGCGCGGCGTCAACGCCATGCTCCGCTGGGCCGCGCGGACCTACACCCCGGCCGACCTGGCCGGCGTGCTCTTCGGCACCTCGGTCTGCTTCGACATCTCGGTGTACGAGCTCTTCCTCCCGCTCGCCGTCGGCGGCACGGTCGTGGTGGCCGAGAACGTCCTCGCCCTGCCGGAGCTGCCGGCCCGCGACGAGGTGACCCTGGTCAACACCGTGCCCAGCGCCATGGCCGCGCTGCTGCGCGGCGACGGCCTTCCGGACGGCGTGCGGGTGGTCAACCTGGCCGGCGAGGCACTGCCCCGGCACCTCGCCGACAAGGTGTACGCCCAGCCCAAGGTGGAGCGGCTCTACAACCTCTACGGCCCCACCGAGGACACCGTCTACTCCACCTGGTCGCTGGTCGGCCGCCACGAGGACGGCGAGCCGGTCATCGGCCGCCCGCTCGACGGCACCCTCGCCCACGTCCTCGACGAGCGGCGGGCGGCCGTGCCGGACGGCGGCATCGGGGAGCTGTACCTCTCCGGCGAGGGCCTGGCCCGCGGGTACCACGGCCGGCCCGACCTCACCGAGGAGCGGTTCGTCACCGTCGACGGCGTGCGCTGCTACCGCACCGGCGACCTCGTGCGCCGGCTCCCCGACGGGGACCTGGAGTACCACGGCCGCGTCGACCACCAGGTGAAGGTCCGCGGCTTCCGGGTCGAGCTCGGCGAGATCGAGGCGGTGCTCGCCGCCCACCCCGCGGTCGAGGCCGCCGCCGCCGTCGTCCAGCGCGACGAGGCCGGCGAGTACCTGGCCGCCTTCGTCCAGCCCGCGCCCGGCCTCGCCGAACCGGCGCCCGCCGACCTGCGCGCCCACTGCGCCACGGCCCTGCCCGGGTACATGGTGCCGCTGGCGGTCGCCGTGCTGGAGCACCTGCCGCTCACCCCCAACGGGAAGACCGACCGCAAGGCGCTGCCGCCGGCCGCCCGCAGTCGCGCGGGCCACGAGCTTTTCGTCGCACCCCGGACCCCTGTCGAGACCCGCATCGCCGGACTCTGGCAGGGCCTGCTCGGCGTGCCCGAGGTCGGCGTGCACGATGTCTTCCTCGACCTCGGCGGGCACTCGCTGCTCGCCGCCGGGCTGCTGGGCCGGATCGAGCGGGAGTTCGGCACCCGGGTGCCGCTCGCCGAATTCTTCGCCGCGCCGACCGTGGCCGCGCTGGCCGTCCGGGTCGCCAACGGCGGCGGCGGACGCCGCTCCGTCGCCCCGCCCGAACGCGAGGCCCACCTGCCGGCCCGCGCCACCGGCTTCCAGCGCGAACTCTGGCTGCACGAGTCGATCCAGCCCGGCAGCTCCCTCTACAACGTCCCGCTGCGCGTCCGGGCGGACGGCGCCCTCGACCGCGAGGCCCTCGGCCGCGCGCTGACCGAGGTGGTCCGCCGGCACGAGGTGCTGCGCACCGCGCTGCGCGGCGTCGCCGACCCGCTCGGCGAGGACGAGAACGAGGTCACCGCGGAGATCGTCGCGCCCTACCCCGTCGACGTGCCGCTGCTCGACCTCACGGGCGCCGACGACGAGGCCCTCGACGCCGCGCTGCGCGCCGAGGCGGCCCGGCCGATCGACCTGACGACCGGCCGGCTGCTGCGCGCCCTCGCCGTGCGCACCGGCGAGGACCGGCACGAGCTGCTGCTCACCGTCCACCACGCGGCGATGGACGGCTGGGCCGCCGGACTGCTGCTCGACGAGATCGCCCGCGCCCACCGGGACGGCGAACTGCCCGAACCCGCCCTCCAGCTCTCCGACGTCGCCCGCTGGGAGGAGCGCGCCGTCGCGGCCGGCCGTGACGCGGCCCGGCGCTGGGGCCGGCAGCTGCGCGGTCTGGACGCCGAACAGCACCTGCCGGGAGACCGCCCGCACCCCAACCCGCAGGACATCGCCGGCCGCCGGATCGCCCGCCGGATCGACGCCGACCTGGTCCGCTCCGTCGAACGCCGGGCCGCCCAGGAGGGGGCCAGCCTCTACATGGCCGTGCTGGCCGCGCTCGGCGGCGTCCTGCACCGCTACACCGGCCGCACCGATCTCGCGGTGCTCAGCCCGTTCGCCGTGCGGCCCGTCCCCGAGCTGGAGCAGGTCCTCGGCTCGCTGATCAACACCGTCGCGATCCGCCTGGAGGTGGCCGGCACCGACACCTTCCGCGACCTGGTCGCCCGGGTCCGCCCGGCCGTGCTGGAAGCCGCCGAGCACAGCGGTCACCCGTTCGTCGACCACGCGCGCCGGTTCGGCCGCTCGGCCGGGCTCACCGCCTCGCCGGTCTCCCAGGTGCTGCTCGCCGTCCAGAACCACCCGGTGGCCGCCGTCGAACTCCCCGGCCTCAGCCTGCGGTTCGTCGCCGAGGTGTGCAACGGCACCGCCAAGACCGACCTCTCGATCTTCCTGGAGTTCCCGGCCGACGGACCGCTGCTCTCCGCCGAGTACCGGACCTCCCGCTACGACGAGCGGTCCGTCCGGGCCGTGCTCGACCACCTGGTCGCCCTGCTCTCCGCCGCCGTCGCCGAACCCGACCGGCCGCTCGGCGAGCTGGCCATGCTCTCGGCCGCCGAACTCGCCGCCGACGATCCGGTCAACCGCACCGAGGCGCCGATACCCGACGCCCCGCTGCACCGGCTGGTGGCGGACCAGGCGGCCCGCACCCCCGACACGGTCGCCGTCTCCGCCACCGACGGCGCCCTCACGTACGCCGAACTCGACGACACCGCCGACCGGTTGGCCCACCTGCTCGCCTCGCGCGGTGCCGGGCCCGGGGCCGTGGTCGCGGTCGCCGTCCGGCGCGGCCGGCTGCTGCCCGCCGCCCTGCTCGGCGTGCTGCGCAGCGGGGCCGCCTACCTGCCGCTCGACGTGGAGCAGCCGCTCGCCCGCAACCGCGGCGTCCTCGACGACGCCGGTGTCACCCTGCTGGTCGCCGAGAGCGCGACGGCGGGCGACCCGCTGCTGCACGGCCGCGAGGCCGTGCTCGTGGACGGCCCCGAGCACGCCGCCGCCCCCGCCGCGGCGCCGGCCGTCACCGTCGGCCCGGAGGACCCCGCCTACCTGCTGTACACCTCCGGCTCCACCGGCCGCCCCAAGGGCGTCGCCGTCCCGCACCGCGCGATCGTCAACTTCCTCACCTCGATGGGCCGCGAGCCGGGCCTCACCGGGCGGGACGTGATGGCCGCCGTCACCACCGTCACCTTCGACATCGCCGGTCTGGAGCTCTGGCTGCCGCTGGTCACCGGCGCCCGGGTGGAGATCGCCGACCGTGCCACCGCCACCGACGGCCACGCGCTGGCCGGCTGGCTCGGGTCCCGCGGCGTCACCCACCTGCAGGCCACCCCCGCCACCTGGCGGATGCTGCTGGAGGCCGGGTGGTCCGGCCGTCCCGGTCTGACCGCCCTGTGCGGCGGCGAGGCGCTCACCGCGGACCTCGCCGAGGCGCTGCTCCCGCGCGTCGGCGCGCTGTGGAACCTGTACGGGCCGACCGAGACCACCGTCTGGTCCACCGTCCAGCGGGTCACCCCCGAACTCGCGGCCCACGCAGGGGTGGTGGCCCTCGGCGCGCCCGTCGCCAACACCCGGCTGCACCTGTTGGACTCCGCCGGAGGCGCCGTTCCGGTCAACGGCGTCGGCGAGCTCTGCATCGCCGGCGCGGGCGTCGCCCTCGGCTACCACGGCCGTCCGGAGCTCACCGCCGAACGGTTCACCGCCGAGCCCGGCGGTCCCGAGGGCGCGCTGATGTACCGCACCGGCGACCTCGCGTGCCGCCGCGCGGACGGCCGGTTGGAGTACCACGGCCGCGCCGACGCCCAGGTGAAGCTCCGCGGCTTCCGCATCGAGCTCGGCGAGATCGAGGCCGCGCTCACCGCGATCCCCGGGGTCACCGCGGGCGCCGTCCGGCTCGTCGGGACCCCGGCGGGCCCGGTCCTCGCCGGGTACGTCGTCACCGGCGCCGAGCCCGCGGGCCGCGGGTCCGCCGACGCCGGGTCCACCCGGAGCGCGCTCACCGAGGACGAACTGCGCATCACCCTCGCCGAGCGGCTGCCCGACTACATGGTGCCCGCCGCGCTCGTCCTGCTCGACGCGCTGCCGCTGACCCCCGGCGGCAAGGTCGACCGGGCCGCGCTGCCCGCGCCACGGCTCGGCGGCGCCGGCTCCCCGCCCGAGGGCGACTGCGAGGAACTCCTCGCCGACCTCTGGCAGGAGGTGCTCGCCGTCGAACGGGTCGGCCGGCACGACGACTTCTTCGCCATCGGCGGGCACTCGCTGCTCGCCACCCGGCTGCTCACCAAGGTGCGCGACACCTTCGAGACCGAACTTCCGCTGCGCACGATCTTCGAGGCCCGCACGCTGGCCACGCTGGCCCGCCGCATCGAGGATCGGATGCTCGCCGAGATCGACGAACTGGGCGACCTGAACGACCTCGACGACCCGACCGGCCGGAACGGCCGGAACCGCCCCGGTGCGCCCGGGGTCCCGCACGACCGCACGGCCGACGGCACCACCGGTGCCCGGACGGGGGAGACCGCATGACCGACCAGCCCACCACCGGTCCGGCCCCGGACGCCGAGGCCCGACGGCAGGAACTGCTCCGCCGCCGCCTCGCCAAGGCCAAGGCCGCCAAGGCCGCCGCCGCGGGCGGCGCCGCCGACCGCTACGCCGTCACCCCGCGCCCCGCGGGCACCCCCGTGCCGCTCTCCTCGGCCCAGCGCCGGATGTGGTTCCTGGCCCAGTACGAGCCCGACAGCGCCGCGTACCACATCCCGCTCGCCCTGCACATCGACGGTGCGCCCGACCCGGCCGTCCTCGGGGCGGCCCTCACAGACGTCCTCGCCCGGCACGAGGTGCTCCGCACCGTCTACCCGACCGTCGACGGCGAGGTCCGCCCGGAGCCGCTGCCCGCCGAGCGCCTCACCCTCACCGTCGCCGACGTCCCCGCCGGCCGGGTCGACGCCTGGCTGGAGACCGAGGCCCACCGCCCCTTCGACCTCGCCGCCGACCTGCCGCTGCGCGCCGCCCTGCTGCGCACCGGCGACGGCGCCGTGCTCAGTCTGGTGCTGCACCACATCGCCGCCGACGGCTGGTCGATCGGGGTCCTGTTCACCGACCTCGCCACCGCCTACGCGGCCCGGCGGGAGGGCCGCGCCCCGGGGTTCCCGTCGCTGCCCGTCCAGTACGCCGACATCGCGTACTGGCAGCAGACCGGGCTCGCCGCCGAACTCGACCGGCAGCAGACCTGGTGGCAGGAACGGCTGCGCGGCGCGACCGCCACCGTCACGGTGCCCCCCGACCGCCCCCGGCCGGCCGTGGCCGGGACCGCCGGCGACCGGTTCACCGCCGAGCTCGGCGTCGAGCGCACCCGCCGGATCCGGGCGCTCGCCGAACAGACCGGCACCACCGTGTACATGGTGCTGCTCGCGGCCCTGCAGACCGTCCTCGGCCGCTACACCGGCAGCGAGGACGTGACCGTCGGCACCCCGGTCGCCGGGCGCACCCGCAGCGAGACCGAGCCGCTGGTCGGCTGCTTCGTCAACACCCTGGCGATGCGCACCGACCTCTCCGGGGACCCGACGGTCCGCCGGCTGCTCGACCGGGTACGGGAGTCGGCCCTCGGCGCCTTCGGGCACCAGGACCTTCCCTTCGAGCGGCTGGTCGACGCGCTCGGCCCGGAGCGCGAACTGGCCCACACCCCGCTGTTCCAGGTCCTGCTCAACGTCCACAACCAGGCGCAGGCCCGGCCGGGGCTGCCCGGCCACGCCGTCGACTGGCGGCCGATCGGCACCGACACCGCCAAGTTCGACCTGTCGGTGGCCGTCGTCGACACCGGCGGCGAGCTGGTCGCCGACCTCGTCTGGCGCACCGAGCTGTACGACGAGCCGACCGTCCGGCGCGTCCTCGGCCACCTCACCACCGTCCTCGACGCGATGGCCGAGACCCCCGACCGCCCGCTCTCCGGTCTCCCTCTGCTCACCCCGTCCGAGCAGCGGCAGATCGCGGACTGGGACGACACCGCGCGCGACTGGGACCTCGGGGGCACCCTGCACGGCCTGGTCGAGGAGCAGGCCCGCCGCACCCCGGGCGCGCCCGCCGTCCGCGGCGCCGACGGCGTCCTCGACTACGCCGAACTCGACCACCGCGCCAATGCCCTGGCCCACCGGCTGCGCGCGCTCGGCGTCGGGCCGGACCGCCCGGTCGGGCTGCTCGTCGAGCGCTCCGCCGCGCTGGTGGTCGGCATGCTCGGCATCCTCAAGGCGGGCGGCGCCTACCTGCCGATCGACCCGGTCTACCCGGACGAGCGCATCCACGGGCTGCTCGCCACGGCCGGGGCCGCCGCGGTCG
>NZ_JBHXKE010000252.1:0-3958 GCF_042722765.1 Kitasatospora sp. NPDC058406 | reverse complement strand
GCCCGGCATCGAGGGCGTCGGCGTGGCCGACGAGGCCGACGAGGACAGCGAGCTGCGGCCGGGGCCGCCGCGGTCGTCACCACCGAGGACCTCCGCGGCCGGCTCCCCGCCGGGATCCCGGCGGTCGTCCCGGACGGCTCGGCCACGGCCGAGGCCCCCGAGGTGGACGTCCGGCCCGAGCACCTCTGCTACCTGGTCTTCACCTCCGGCTCGACCGGCACGCCCAAGGGCGTCGCCGTCGAGCACCGCAACGTCCGCAACTACCTGCACGGCCTGCGGGAGCGGATCGGCGGTGACCAGGACGGCTGGAACTGGGCGCTGGTCTCGACGTTCGCCGCCGACCTCGGCATCACCAACGTGTTCGGCGCGCTCACCGGCGGCGGCTGCCTGCACCTGCTCACCCGCGATCAGGCGACCGATCCGGAGGCCTTCGCCGCCTACGCGGCCGAGCACCGGATCGACGCCATGAAGCTGGTCCCCAGCCACCTGGAGGGACTCGCCGCGCACGGCGCCGGCCTCGGCGGGATCCTGCCCGCCCGGCTGCTGATCTGCGCAGGCGAGGCCCTACGGCCCGACCTGGTCGCCCGGATCCGCGCCGCCCGGCCGGACCTGACGCTGCACAACCACTATGGTCCCACCGAGACCACCGTCTCGATGCTCGGCGCACCCGTGCCCGCCGACCTCGGGGACTGCGCGACCGCCCCGCTCGGCCGGCCGTTCGGCAACGTGGGGGCGCACGTCCTGGACGCCCGCCGCCGTCCCGTCCCGGTGGGCGTCCCGGGCGAGCTGTACGTCTCCGGCGCCGGCGTGGCCCGAGGCTACCTCGGCCGCGACGACCTCACCGCCGAGCGCTTCACCGAGGTGGCCGGCCGCCGCTGCTACCGCACCGGCGACCTGGTCCGGCGCCGCCCCGACGGCGCCGTCGAGTTCCTGGGCCGGATCGACCACCAGGTCAAGATCCGCGGCTTCCGGGTCGAGATCGGCGAGGTCGAGGCCGAGCTGACGGCCCGCCCCGAGGTCCGCGAGGCCGTCGTCGTCGCCCGGGGCGAGGGTGCCGCCCGTACCCTGGTCGGCTACCTCGTCCCCGCCGATCCGGCCGCCGCCCCCGACCCGGGCACGCTGCGCGCGGCCCTGCGCACCCGGCTGCCCGACTACATGGTGCCGGCCGTCCTGGTCGTCCTGGCGGCCCTGCCGCTGAACGCCAACGGCAAGGTCGACCGGGCCGCGCTGCCCGAGCCGGTCGCCACCCGGCCCGTCCCGGCGGGCGGCGGTGAGCCGGCCACCGCGACGGAGCACGCGGTGGCCGCCGCCTACCGTCAGGTGCTGGTCGCCGAGGAGGTCGGTGCCGCCGACGACTTCTTCGCCCTCGGCGGTGACTCCTTCTCCGCCGTGCACGCCGTCCGGCTGATCGGCCGCGGCCTCTCGGTGATCGACCTGTTCCAGCACCCCACCGTGCGCGAACTCGCCGCGCTGCTCGACGCCCGGGCCGGCGGCACCGCCGACGAGGGCCCGCGCACCCTGCTGCACAAGCTCACCCGCGGGAACGCCCCGGCGACGGTCAACGTCGTCTGCGTCCCGTACGGCGGCGGCAGCCCGATCACCTTCCAGCCGCTCGCCGACGCACTGCCCGCCGGCCACCGCCTCTACGCCGTCGAGCTGCCCGGCCACGACCCGAGCCGCCCCGACGACGACCTGGTCGAGCTCGACGCGCTGGCCGACACCCTGACCGCACAGATCCGCGAGCGGATCGACGGTCCGGTGCTGCTCTACGGGCACTGCCTCGGCGGCGCGCTCGCCACCGCGCTCGGCTCCCGGCTGGAGGCGGCCGGCGCCGACCTGCGCGGGGTCGCGCTGGGCGGCACCTTCCCCGCCGCCCGGCTGCCGGGCCGGTTCGCGGAGTGGATGGCCCGCAGGCTCCCCGGCGACCGGATGCTCTCCAACCGCTCCTACCTCGACTACCTGCGGGCGATGGGCGGGTTCACGGACGTCTACGACCAGGCCGAACAGGACTTCCTGGTCCGGGCGCTGCGGCACGACGTCCGGCAGGCCGAGGACTTCTACACCCGCGCCTACGGGGACGCCCGCCCGGTCGCGATCGGGGCGCCGATCCTCTGCGTCGTCGGTGAGAAGGACCGCGCCACCCTCCTGTACCAGGAGCGGTACACGGAGTGGGAGCACTTCGGCGAGACCGTCGACCTCGCCGTCGTGCCCCGCGCCGGGCACTACTTCCTCAAGCACCAGGCCGGCGAACTCGCCCGCGTGCTGGTCGAGTTCGCCGCCACCGGCGCGGTCTCGGCCGCGGACCGGGCCGACGCCCGGCGGCCGGCGGCCCGCGCCGAACTCGCCACCTTCGCCAAGGTGGCGATCGGCCAGTTCGTCTCGATGATCGGCACCAGCCTCTCCACCTTCGCGCTCGGCGTCTGGGTCTACCAGCAGACCGGCTCGGCCTTCGACTTCGCGATGATCGCGGTGGTCGCGGTGCTCCCTGCGGTCCTGCTGCTGCCGATCGCCGGTGCGCTCGCCGACCGGGTGGACCGCCGCCGCATCATGATCGTCACCGACACCGTGGCCGCCGCCGGCATGCTCGGCCTCGGCGCGCTGCTCTGGGCCGACCTCCTCCAGGTCTGGCACATCTACGCGGTCGCCTGCACCGGGGCCGTCTGCTCGGCCTTCCAGCGCCCCGCCTACCTGGCCGCGATCACCCAGCTGGTACCCAAGCGCTACCTGGGCCAGGCGAACGGCCTCGCCCAGCTCGGCACGGGCGCCGGCGACATGATGGCCGTCCTGGGCGGCGGCGTGCTGGTCTCGCTGATCGGCCTGCACGGGGTGGTGCTGTTCGACATGGCCACCTTCCTCACCGGCGTCACCTGCCTGCTGCTGGTGCGCTTCCCGGACGCGATGTTCGACCGGCAGGAGGAGCCGCTGCTCCGCGAGGTGGTGACCGGCTGGCGGTACATCGTGCGCCGGCACAGCCTGGTCGCGATGGTGGTCTTCTTCGTGGTGTTCAACTACCTGTTCGCCGTCGCCACCGTGCTCATCACCCCGATGGTGCTGGCGGGCGGTTCGGCGGTCCAGCTCGGCGTGATCACCGCGCTCGGCGGGCTCGGGGCGATGACCGGCGCCCTGGTCATGGCCCTCTGGGGCGGCACCCGCAGACGCACGTTCGGCATGATCGGCTTCACCTCGGTGGTCGGTCTCGCCGCCGTCCTGACCGGCAGCCGTCCCGAGGCCGCGCTCACCGCCTGCGGGCTCTTCGTCCTCTGGGCCGCGATGATGATCCTCAACTCGCACTGGATGGCGCTGATCCAGACCAAGGTCGGGATGGAGCTCCAGGGCCGTGTCCTGGCCACCAACCAGATGCTCGCGATGTCGATGATGCCGCTCGGCTTCCTCACCGCGGGGCCGCTCTCGGACCACGTCTTCGAGCCGCTGATGCGCCCCGGCGGCGCGCTCGCCGACTCGGTGGGCCTGGTCCTCGGTACCGGACCGGGCCGCGGGGCGGGACTGCTGCTCGTCGTGGTCGGCCTGGTGCTCACGGTCTGGGGCGTGCTGGGACTGGCCTACCGGCCGCTACGGCTGCTGGAGGACCTCCTCCCGGACGCGCTGCCGGACGCCGAGATCGGCGACAAGGACGCCATCCAGGCCGAGGCCGACCGCCGGCTCGCCCAGACCGAGGCGGCCCGGGCCGGGCGCACCGGCCGCACCGGGCGTCTCACCGGTGCCCGGGTACCGAGACCGGCCGGTACCCCCGAGCCGGTCGAGGACGACCCGGCCGACCGGGTCCACGCCTCCACGGCCCGCCGCTAGCGGCCACCGGGCCGGCCCCCCGGGCCGACCCCCACCGGCCCCCCCGGGCCGACCAGCGGCCTCACCCCGGCGGACGCGCCCGCTCCCGAAGGAGGCTCCCCTTCCCGGAAGGCGCGTTCCCGGAAGACGCCCCCGCCCTCCCGCTCCGACG
>NZ_JBHXKE010000251.1:0-12845 GCF_042722765.1 Kitasatospora sp. NPDC058406 | reverse complement strand
GCCCCGGGATCCGCTCCTGCGGATCCCGGGGCCTCCCGGTTCACTTCGCCTGCGGTCAGCCGAGGTTGGCCAGCGCGTCGTTGAAGGTCTTCGACGGACGCATCGCGGCCGCGGCCTTGGCCGGGTCCGGCTGGTAGTAGCCACCGAGCTCGACCGGCGTGCCCTGGACGGCGGCCAGCTCCTCGACGATGGCCTGCTCCTGCTCGCCCAGCGACTCGGCGAGGCCGGCGAAGGCCTGCGCCAGCTCGGCGTCCGCGGTCTGGCCGGCCAGCTCCTGGGCCCAGTACAGGGCCAGGTAGAAGTGGCTGCCGCGGTTGTCGATGCCGCCGAGGCGACGGCTCGGCGACTTGTCCTCGTTGAGGAAGGTGCCGGTCGCGCGGTCCAGGGTGTCGGCCAGCACCTGGGCGCGGGCGTTCTCCGTGGTGCGGGCCAGGTGCTCGAAGCTCGCGGCCAGCGCGAAGAACTCGCCCAGGCTGTCCCAGCGCAGGTAGTTCTCCTTGACCAGCTGCTGGACGTGCTTCGGGGCGGAGCCGCCGGCACCGGTCTCGAACAGGCCGCCGCCGTTGATCAGCGGCACGACCGACAGCATCTTGGCGCTGGTGCCCAGCTCCAGGATCGGGAAGAGGTCGGTCAGGTAGTCGCGCAGCACGTTGCCGGTGACCGAGATGGTGTTCTCGCCGCGGCGGATGCGCTCCAGCGAGAACGTGGTGGCGTCGACCGGGGCCTTGATCTCGATCTGCAGGCCGGTGGTGTCGTGCTCCGGCAGGTAGGCCTTGACCTTCTCGATCAGGACGGCGTCGTGCGCACGGGTCTCGTCCAGCCAGAAGACGGCCGGGTCGCCCGAGACACGGGCGCGGGTGACGGCCAGCTTGACCCAGTCGCGGATCGGCAGGTCCTTGGTCTGGCAGGAGCGGAAGATGTCGCCCGGCTCGACGGCCTGCTCCAGGACGACGTTGCCCTCGGTGTCGACCAGGCGGACGGTGCCCGCGGCGGCGATCTCGAAGGTCTTGTCGTGGCTGCCGTACTCCTCGGCGGCCTGGGCCATCAGGCCGACGTTCGGGACGGAGCCGATGGTGGCCGGG
Source organism: Kitasatospora sp. NPDC058406 (assembly GCF_042722765.1). Classification (NCBI taxonomy): domain Bacteria; kingdom Bacillati; phylum Actinomycetota; class Actinomycetes; order Kitasatosporales; family Streptomycetaceae; genus Kitasatospora; species Kitasatospora sp. NPDC058406. Next base: position 11,763 of record NZ_JBHXKE010000251.1, on the reverse strand, counting down.
TTCAGGGCGCCGTGGGCGCGGCAGTCGTCGAGGACGGCCTGGTAGACACCGGAGTAGCTGCTGTCGGGCAGCACGGCGAGGGTGTCGGCCTCCTGGCCGTCCGGGCCCCACATGTGGCCGGAGGTGCGGATCATGGCCGGCATCGAGGCGTCGACGATGACGTCGCTCGGGACGTGCAGGTTGGTGATGCCCTTGTCCGAGTCGACCATGGCCAGGGCCGGGCCGTCGGCCAGCTCGGCGTCGAACGAGGCCTTGATCTCGGCGCCGTTCTCCAGCGCGTCGAGGCCGGCGAGGATGCCGCCGAGGCCGTTGTTCGGGTTCAGGCCGGCGGCGACGAGCGCCGGGCCGTACGCGGCGAAGGTCTTCGGGAAGAAGGCGCGGACCACGTGGCCGAAGATGATCGGGTCGGAGACCTTCATCATGGTGGCCTTGAGGTGGACCGAGAACAGCACGCCCTCGGCCTTGGCCCGGGCGACCTGGGCGGCCAGGAACTCGTGCAGGGCGGCGACGTGCAGCACGGAGGCGTCGACGACCTCGCCGGCCTGGACCGGGACCGACTCGCGGAGCACCGTGGTGGTGCCGTCCGCGGCGAGCAGCTCGATGCGCAGCGAACCGGCCTCGGCGATCACGGTGGACTTCTCGGTGGAGCGGAAGTCGTTCTCGCCCATGGTGGCGACGTTGGTCTTGGAGTCGGCCGACCACGCGCCCATGCGGTGCGGGTGCGTCTTGGCGTAGTTCTTGACCGACGCGGGGGCCCGGCGGTCCGAGTTGCCCTCGCGCAGGACCGGGTTGACGGCGCTGCCCTTGACCTTGTCGTAACGGGCGCGGACGTCCTTGTCCTCGTCGGTCTGCGGGTCGTCCGGGTAGTCCGGCAGCGCGTAGCCCTGCGCCTGCAGCTCGGCGACGGCCGCCTTCAGCTGCGGGATGGACGCCGAGATGTTCGGCAGCTTGATGATGTTGGCGCCCGGGGTCTTGGCGAGCGCGCCCAGCTCGGCGAGGGCGTCGCCGATCTGCTGGCCCTCCTCCAGACGCTCCGGGAAGCTCGCGATGATCCGCCCGGCGAGGGAGATGTCGCGCGTCTCCACCTTCACGCCCGCCGTCGAGGCATACGCCTGCACGACCGGCAGGAACGAGTACGTTGCCAGGGCCGGCGCCTCGTCGGTGTGCGTATAGATGATGGTCGAGTCAGTCATCGGTACTCCGCTTCGCGTCTCCAACGTCTTGACGTCAAGATATCTCGTGATCGCCCCTTCGCTCCACCTCCCCCCGGTTCGGATGTGCGGGGGGAGGCGTCCGGGGCACCGGGGCGACGGTCAGCTCCACGGTGGTCCCGGCGCGGGCGCGCGGCAAGCGGAGCGCCCGGAGGACCGCCGGAGGGGGCTACCGGAGGGCGCCCGAGCGGGCCGCCAGCCGCGCCTCGAACTCGGCCAGGTCGGCCAGGAACCAGAGCTGCCCGCCCCGGTTGGACTCCCGGACGAAGTCCCGCAGGGCGCCGCTGGCCAGGGTGTGCCGGGAGATGTCGCCGAGGACGGCGAGCCCGACCCGGTAGGTGGCGAACTTCTGCACGATCCCGCCGGCGATCCGGGTGCTCAGGGTGAAGAACTCGTCCGGGAAGCGCTCGGCCGGGACGAGCACCCAGGCGGCGTCGCGACCCAGGGCGTCGCCGATGACGTCCATCGCCGCGGACTCGTCGCGGATGGCCGGGCCCTCGGCGGGCAGCCGCAGGACACCGGACGGGGCGGTGGGGCTGTGCTCAGACATGACGGTTCTCCGTGGTCATGGAGTGGATGACGGCGAGCAGCTCGGCCGTGTCGGCCGGATCGCCGAGGATGATCACCTTGAGGGTCGCGCGCTCCTCGTTGTGGAGGGACTCCACCCGCGTCGGGACGGTGTTCCCGCGCGGGCCCGAGACCAGTGCCACGAGGGTGTTCGACAGCCGGACGGCCTCCCGTACACCGACACCGTCGATCTGGACGACGGTGGAGACCTCGACGTGCAGCGGACCGGGCTCCGGCGGCGCCGACGCCTCGGGGTCCGCGCCGGCGAAGGACTCGAAGTCGCGGCGGGCGATCCGGTACTGCTTCCCGATCCTGGTGGCCCGCAGCCGGCCGTCGCGGACGTAGCCGCGGACCGTCCGCACGTGCAGCCCCAGCAGCTCGGCCACCTGTTCCACCGAGTAGTACTCCGGCACCGGACACCCTTCGCGCGATGACTCCTTACGGTCGGAAACTACCATGAGAATAGGTTGGATAGGGAAGGATAGGGAGTGCTGTCCGATGAGCGGTACAGCCGACCGTCAGAACTTCGTCAACGCAGCGCGGCATTCGGTCAACGCTGCGTCAGGACGGCGTCCGACTGCCCGGCGCCGCCCTAGCGTCGAAGGAGCAGTTCCGGCAGGCCCCTCCACCACTCGGGAGCACCCGCATGGCCCGCGTCGTCTGGCACGTCCCGGTCACCGTCACCGGCAGGACCACCGCTCTCCGCCTCTTCCGCCTTCGGGACGGCCGCCGCTGCGCGGTCGGCTTCAGCTCCGCCGGCGCGCTGGCCGGCCTGCTCGGCGCCGGGCAGGCCGCCGTCGAGCTCGGCGAACCCGCCCTGCGCGCCCTGACCGCCCCGCTCGGCGTCGACGAGCTGGTCCTGGACCCGCGCCTGGTCGCGCAGCCCGTCGCGGGCGGCGCGGACCGCCCGACCGGTGCCCGCCGCCCGGCGGCGGGCACCGGCCTCCCGGCCGCCCGGCTGCAACACCGGTGAGCGCCCTCCACCTCGTGCCCGGCGCGCCCGGGCCCGAGGAGGCCCGGCCGCTGCAGGCCCTCGCCCGGGTGAGCTACGGTCCGGTCCCGCTCGACTTCGACCGGCTGGCCGCCGAGTTCCCGGCCGTCCAGAGCGGCCTCGCCCTGGCCGGCGACGCCGACCTCGAACTCCGGCTCGCCTGCACCGGGCCGGAGGAGTTACGGGCCGTCTCCGTCGCCCTGCTGCGCGCCGGGGCCGCCCACGTCCGCATCGACCTCGTCCTGCGGGCGCTGATCCCGGGTCAGCCCGCGCTCCGGTCCGTGCCCTGACGGCCCGTGCCCCGCTGTCCGGAGGGGAGCACGGGCCGGGCGCGGGCCGGGCGCGGGCGCCGGGAGGGCCTACACCCCCTGGCGGGTGAGGGCCGCGACGGCGGTCAGCAGCAGCGCCGAACCCGCCACCAGGGCCGGGGTGAGCGGCTCGCCGAAGCACACGACGCCGAGCACCGCGGCCGTCGCCGGTTCGAGCAGCACCAGGACGGCGGCCGTCACCCCCGGCACCACGGTCAGACCGGCGAAGTACCACCGGTAGGCGAACAGGGTGGGCACGGTGCCGAGGAAGAGCAGCGCACCGGCCGTCGCCAGCGGCTCCCCGGCGGACGGCAGGACCCCGCCCTCCGCCACCGCGAGCGGCAGCAGGCAGAGCAGCCCGGTGGTGAACGCCCCGGTCGAGGCGCGCGCCGAACCGCCACCGCGCGCCCAGAGCGTCAGCCCGCTCTGCCCGGCCCCGGCCAGCACCGCGAGCGCCGCCCCGAGCAGCGGACGCGGACCGGCCGCCGGGGCGGCCACCAGCAGCGCCAGCCCGCCGAGCGCGAGGGCGAGCGCGACCGACGCCCGGGCCGTCAGGCGCTCACCGAGCAGCAGGTGGGCACCGAGGCTGGTGAGCACCGGACCGGCGCCGATGGTGATCAAGGTGCCGAGGCCGAGACCCGCGTACTGGACCGAGGCGAAGTAGGCGCACTGGCTGACGGCCAGTGCGAGCCCGGTCAGGACGGCCGCGCGGCGCGGGGCACCGCAGGCCCGCCCCCCGGCCGTCCGCCGGAGGGCGGGCAGCAGCGCGAGGCAGCCGGCCGCGACGGCGAACCGCCAGGCACAGACGGCCACCGGGCCGAGCCCTCCGGTGCGCAGCAGCAGGGCGGCGACGGCTCCGCCCGCGCCCCAGGCCACGGCGGCGGCCGAGATGGACAGCAGGCCGTGCCGGACCGGCACGGCGACATGAGTGGTCATGCGTTCGTTCTCCACGACGGGGTGCCGGGCGGGGCCCGGCCGGATGAGGTCCACCGGTGGCGCGGGCGGCACTCATCGGCCCGGTGGCGGGGGGCCGCCGGGCGGGGTGTGCGTGGAGGGGCCGCCCGCTAGCGGACGGGCGGCGGCAGGATCACGAAGCGCATGGGGCCACCCTAGCGCCGGCCGGCGGGCGGGCGGGCCGCGGCGAGATCGGACTGATCGGCCCGACGTGGGCCTCCGTCGGCTCGACCATCGGCTCGGGACGGCGGTACGGCGCGAAGAACGACGTCGTCGTCGCCGGGTCGACGCGGGCGGTCACCGGGACCGCGTCACCCCTCGCGCCACGGGGCGGGCCCGCCGGTTCACCCACCCGGCGGGCCCGCCCCGTTCCCTCGCGGACCGTGTCTACAGCGACAGCACCGCGCGCAGCGCCCGCTCCACCTCCGCCTCCGGGTCGTCGGCCGCCCCCTCGGCCCGCCAGGCCACGAACCCGTCGGGCCGGACCAGCACCGCACCGTCCGGGCGCACGCCGTGCGACGCGGCGAAGTCGCCACCGGGCTCGGGCGCCAGGTCGTCCTCCGCCCCGTCACCGATCCGGTACGCGTCGAGCGGGACGGCCAGCCGGTCCGCGGCCCGCCGCGCCGCCACGTGCCAGGCCGCGCCCTCCGGGCCGGTCAGCAGCACCATCGCCTGCTCGTACAGGTCGAGGGTGGAGAGCCGGACCCCGGCGCGCAGCAGCCACTGGTGCGGCGCCCGGCTGCCGGGCTCACCGGCCGACTCGAACGCCTCCGGCACCACCGGACCGGCCGGATCGGTCCCGGTCACGGCGCCCGACCGGTACCGGTAGCCGAGCGCCACCGACAGCACACCGGCCTGCCGGCCGACGCCGGGCACCACCGCGTACCCCGGGTGGCTGTGCTCGGCCGACCGCGCCGACGCCCGCTCCCCGGTCACCTGGGCCACCGGCCGCCGCTCGCTCCCGTACGTCTCCAGCAGCCCCGGACCGGCCCAGCCGCACAGCGCCGCGGCCAGCTTCCAGGCCAGGTTGTGGGCGTCCTGGATGCCGGTGTTGGAGCCGAACGCCCCGGTCGGGGACATCTCGTGCGCCGAGTCCCCGGCCAGGAACACCCGCCCGGCGGAGTAGCCGTCGGCCACCCGCTCGGCCGCGTGCCAGGGGGCCCTCCCCGTGATCTCGACATCGAGGTCCGGCATGCCGACCGCGGCCCGGATGTGCCGCACGCAGCGCTCGTCGGTGAACGCCTCCAGGGGCTCGCCGCGCTCCGGGTGCCAGGGCGCGTGGAACACCCACTCCTCGTGGTTGTCCACCGGCAGCAGGGCGCCGTCCGCCTCCGGAGCGGTCAGGTAGCAGGCGATGAAGTGACGGTCGCCCACCACCTCGGCCAGCCGCTTCGCCCGGAAGGTGATGCTGACGTTGTGGAACAGCTCGCCCTTGCCGCTCTGGCCGATCCCCAGGGCCTCCCGGACCGGGCTGCGCGGACCGTCCGCCGCGACCAGGTAGTCGGCCCGCACCCGGCGCTCCTCGCCGGTCTCCCGGCTGCGCAGCAGCGCCGTCACGCCCTCGTCGTCCTGCTCGAAGGAGAGCAGCTCGGTCGAGAACCGGATGTCCGCGCCCAGCTCCCGGGAGGACCGCAGCAGCACCGGTTCCAGGTCGTTCTGGCTGCACAGGCACCACGAGCTGGGGCTGAAGCGGGCGAGCCGCCCGCCCGGGTCGATCTCCCGGAACAGCCACTCCTGCTCCTCCCCGGTCAGCGAGGGGGCCTGAAGGATGCCGTGGTTCGGCGCGAGCACCGAGGCCGCCTCGCGGATCGCCGGCTCGATCCCGGCCACCCGGTACAGCTCCATCGTGCGGACGTTGTTGCCTCGGCCACGCGGGTGATGCGAGGTGTCGGCGTGCTTCTCGACCAGCAGGTGTCTGACACCCAGTCGGCCCAGGAAGAGCGAGGCGGACAGCCCGACCAGCGAGCCGCCGACGATCAGGACCGGCACCCGGTCGTCAACCTTCGGATTCATCAATTGCTCCAGCCTGTACGGAGGTTCGGGGCCCTGATGCGGGCTCGGAGCCGCCCTCGACGGGGCTCTCGGACACAGCGGCCCCGTTCTTCCATCCCCCGCGCCGGGGGGCTTCTGCCGCCGCTTCGCCCGGATGGCCCGCATATCTCGCGCCGCCCGTGCCCGCCGCGCACGATCAACCTCAGACCTGGCGCCGACCCCGACCGGCCGACCGCCACCGCACCGCCCTCCCCCCGCCGGAGGCCACCCGGCCCCTCCGGCCCGGCGCCGCCGCACGCGGCCCCCGACGCGTACGGCCCAGAAGCAGAAAGTGGATCATGACGACCCTGTCCGAACCCCCCGCGCGGCAGCACTCCGAATCCGAGACCCGCCTGCGGGTGGTGCTGATGCTGGAGATCCAGGACGGCGCCCAGCAGCGCTTCATGGACGTGTACGAGCAGCTCCGCCACCAGGTGGCCACCGTCCCCGGCCACGTCAGTGACCAGCTCTGCCAGTCCATCAACGACCCCCGCCAGTGGCTCATCACCAGCGAGTGGGAGGACCAGGAGACCTTCCTGGAGTGGGTGGACAGCCCGGCCCACCGGGAGATGGTCAAGCCGATGCACGGCTGCGTCAGCGACACCTTCCGCTCGCTGCGCTACACCATCCTCCGCGAGACCTCCGCCGCCGGCGTCACCGGCACCCGGGCCCCGCAGGAGGTGCCCGAGGGCCTGCCGCGCACCACCCCCTCCGGACAGGCCGGCCCGCCCAAGGCCGACCCCGGGCCCGACGGCGTGGTCCGGCACGCCCTGACCTTCACCGTCAAGCCCGGCAGCGAGCCGGAGGTCGCCCGGATCCTCTCCGGCTACACCTCGCCCCGCGCCGAGGTCGACGACACCACCCGGCTGCGCCGCACCTCGCTGTTCATGCACGGCAACCGGGTGGTCCGGGCGGTCGAGGTGGTCGGCAACCTCGGCGACGCGCTGCGGCACGTCGCCATGCAGCCCGAGGTACGGGCCGTCGAGGAGGCCATCAACCCGTACCTGGAGGAGGCCCGCCAGCTGGGCGACCCGCAGGCGGCCCGCGCCTTCTTCGCCCGGGCCGCACTGCCGGCCGAGCACCAGGCGATCGCCGGCTCCCCCGCCTCCGGCCGGCTGCACCGGCACGCGGTGCTCTACCCGGTCAAGCCCGGCAACGGCCAGGCCGTCGCCGACCTGCTCGCCGACTACGACAACCTGGCCACCGTCGACCCGACCGGGCCCGTGGTCACCAGCACCGTCTTCCACCGGGACGACGTCGTGGTCCGCCTGGTGGACCTGCGGGTCCCCGCCGAGGCGGACCCGGCGGCAGGACTCGGCGTCGCCGGCGAGCGCGAGGCCGCCCTCCTCGGCCGGCTGCTCGACCTCGGCCCGGAGGGCGACCTGCGGACCGTCGGCGGGCTCAGCGCCGTCCTCGCCGCCCGCGCCATGAACCCGGTCACCGACCGCACCTCCCAGCCCGCCTGACGCTCCGCCGCCTCCCCGGCCGGGCCACCACCACCGATCCCGACATCCGTAAGGAAGAAACCATGTCCACGCAGTACCCACGGATCGTGCACGTCTCCGAGGCGCCGGAGAACCGCAGGCGCGGCGGCGACCTGCGCGCCATCCTCACCCCGACCACCTGCGGCGCCACCAGCGGGTTCATGGGGCTGGCCATCGTGCAGCCCGGCGAGCGGATCGGCGAGCACTACCACCCGTACTCCGAGGAGTTCGTCTTCGTCGTCGCCGGCGACCTGGAGGTGGACCTGGACGGCGAGACCCGGGTGCTCAAGCCCGAGCAGGGTCTGATGATCCCCATCGACATGCGCCACCGGTTCCGCAACGTCGGCGACACCGAGGCCCGGATGGTCTTCCACCTCGGCCCGCTGGCACCCCGCCCCGAACTCGGCCACGTCGACACCGAGGAGACGGAGCCGGTGGGCACCTCCGCCCCGCCGGAACACGCCAAGGTGGCCTCGTGAGCCGGCGACGGGTCGCCGTCACCGGAATCGGCGTGGTCGCGCCCGGCGGAGTCGGTGTCCCCGCGTTCTGGGAACTCCTCACCTCCGGGCGGACGGCGACCCGGGGCATCACGCTCTTCGACCCCACCGGGTTCCGCTCCCGGATCGCCGCCGAGTGCGACTTCGACCCGGCCGCCCACGGGCTCGGCCCCGACGAAGTCCAACGGGCCGACCGTTACGTCCAGTTCGCCATGGTGGCCACCGACGAGGCGCTCGCCGACTCCGGGCTGGACCTGGCCGCCGAGGACCCGTGGCGGATCGGCGTCTCGCTCGGCACCGCCGTCGGCGGCACCACCCGGCTGGAGCACGACTACGCCCTGGTCAGCGCCGGCGGCGCCCGCTGGGACGTCGACCACCGGCGGGCCGAACCGCAGCTGCACCGGGCCTTCGCGCCCTCGACGCTCGCCTCGGCGGTCGCCGAGCGGACCGGGGCGCGCGGCCCGGTGCAGACCGTCTCCACCGGCTGCACCTCCGGCCTCGACGCCATCGGGTACGCCTTCCAGAGCGTCGAGGAGGGCCGCGCCGACATCTGTCTCGCCGGCGCCTCCGACTCCCCGATCTCGCCGATCACCGTCGCCTGCTTCGACGCCATCAAGGCCACCAGCGAGCGCAACGACGACCCGGCGCACGCCTCCCGGCCGTTCGACGCCCACCGTGACGGCTTCGTGCTCGGCGAGGGCGGCGCCGTCCTCGTCCTGGAGGAACTGGAACACGCCCGGCGGCGCGGCGCCCGGATCTACGGCGAGATCGGCGGCTTCGCCACCTTCGGCAACGCCTACCACATGACCGGCCTCACCCAGGAGGGGCTGGAGATGTCCCGGTCGATCGACCACGCGCTCGCCCACGCCAGGGTCGACCGCGGCGACGTCGACTACGTCAACGCACACGGCTCGGGCACCAAGCAGAACGACCGGCACGAGACGGCGGCCGTCAAACGCTCGCTCGGCGAGCACGCCTACCGGACGCCGATGAGTTCGATCAAGTCGATGGTCGGGCACTCGCTCGGCGCGATCGGCGCGATCGAGGTGGTCGCCTGCACCCTCGCGCTCGACCGCGGCGTCGTCCCGCCGACCGCCAACTACGAGACACCCGACCCGGAGTGCGACCTCGACTACGTACCGCGCACCGCGCGGGAGATGCCGCTGCGCCACATCCTCTCGGTCGGCAGCGGGTTCGGCGGATTCCAGTCCGCCGTCGTGCTCACAAGAACGGGGTGAGATCCATGACGTCACGTCAGCAGAACCGCCGGGCGGTGATCACCGGCCTCGGCGTGGTGGCGCCGAACGGCGTGGGGGCCGACGCCTTCTGGAAGGCCACCAGGCAGGGCGTGAGCGTCCTCGACCGGATATCCCGTGAGGGCTGCGCGGACTTCCCCCTGCGCATCGCGGGCCAGGTGAGGGACTTCGACCCGGCCGCCGCCATCGACAGCCGCCACCTGGTGCAGACCGACCGGTTCACGCACTACGCGATGGCCGCCGCCGACCAGGCGGTGGCGGACGCCGGATACGTCCCCGACCCCGACGACCCGTACGCGGTCGGCGTGGTCACCGCGGCCGGCTCCGGCGGCGGCGAGTTCGGCCAGGGCGAACTCCAGCAACTCTGGGGCAAGGGACCGCAGTTCGTCGGCCCCTACCAGTCCATCGCCTGGTTCTACGCCGCCAGCACCGGCCAGGTCTCCATCCGCGGCGGCTACAAGGGCCCGTGCGGGGTGGTCGCCAGCGACGAGGCCGGCGGCCTGGACGCCCTGGCCCACGCCGCCCGCGCCATCGAACGCGGCACCGACGCGGTGGTGGCCGGCGCCGCCGAGGCCCCGCTCGCGCCGTACTCGATGGTCTGCCAGCTCGGCTACCCCGAGGTCAGCCTCGCCGACCGGGCCGACCGGGCCTACCTGCCCTTCTCCCCCGCGGCCTGCGGCTTCGCCCCCGCCGAGGGCGGCGCGATGCTCCTCCTGGAGGACGAGCGGACCGCCCTCGGGCGCGGCGCCACCGTCCGGGCGTACCTGGCCGGGCACGGCGCCACCTTCACCGGTGCCTCCCGCTGGGAGGAGTCCCGGGAGGGCCTGGCCGCCGCCATCCGGATCGCCCTCGACCAGGCCAGGATCTCGCCGGAGGAGGTCGACGTGGTCTTCGCCGACGCCCTCGGCGTCCCCGCCGCCGACCGCGCCGAGGCGCTCGCCCTGGCCGACGCGCTCGGCCCGTACGCCGAACGCGTCCCGGTCACCGCCCCGAAGGCCGGCACCGGCCGGGCCTACTGCGGCGCGCCGGTGCTCGACACCGCCGCCGCCGTGCTCGCCATGGAGGACGGCGTCCTGCCGCCCACCCCGAACGTCACCGAGGTCGGACACGACCTGGCCCTGGTGACCGGGCGCGCCCGGCCGGCCGAGCTGCGCACCGCGCTGGTGCTCAGCCGCGGGCTGATGGGCTCCAACTCGGCCCTGGTGCTCCGGCGTGGCGACCGGGAGGCCTGATCCACGCCCCGCCCGTGCCGTCGTTCCACCGCTCCACCGGTCGCCCGTCGCCCGCCCCGCCGGCTCGACCGTCCGGCCGCTCAACCGCAACTCGCACGCTATGAAGGGACATCCCGTGAGCAACACCCTCAGCTATCCCGAACTCGCGACGCTCATCCAGGCCCGGGCCGGCGTCGCCGTCGACCCCCTCGACCTGGAGCGCCCCGGCGTCAGCTTCGACGACTTCGGCGTGGACTCCCTCGGCCTGCTCGGCGTGGTCGGCGAGCTGGAGAACCGGCACGGCGTGAAGGTCACCAACGGCGCGGAGTCGGCGAAGACCCCCGCCGAGTTCCTCGACCTGGTCAACTCCGCCGTCACCGCGAAGGCGGGTGCCTGAGATGGCCGGACACACCGACAACGAGATCGTCATCGCGGCACCGCTCGACCTGGTCTGGGAGATCACCAACGACCTGGAGAACTGGCCCCAGCTGTTCAGCGAGTACGCCTCGGTCGAGGTGCTGGAGCGGGACGGCGACCGGGTCACCTTCCGGCTGACCATGCACCCCGACGACGACGGGAAGGTGTGGAGCTGGGTCTCCGAGCGCACCACCGACCGGTCCTCGCTCGCGGTCCGGGCCCGGCGGGTCGAACCCGGCCCGTTCGAGTTCATGGACATCCAGTGGGAGTACGCGGAGGTCCCGGCCGGCACCAGGATGCGCTGGGTGCAGGACTTCTCGATGAAGCCCACCGCGCCGGTCGACGACGACGGCATGGTCAACCACATCAACCGCAACTCGCGGATCCAGCTGCAGCTGATCCGCGAGAAGGTCGAGAAGAAGGCCGCGGAGCTGTGAGCACGACGTCCCCCCTCACCACGCAGACCCACCGCGCGCTGATCGTCGCCCGGATGAAGCCGGACGCGGCCCGGGGCATCGCCGACGTGTTCGCCGAGTCCGACCGGGGCGAGCTGCCCCAGCTGATCGGCGTCACCGGGCGGAGCCTCTTCCAGTTCGGCGACGTCTACCTCCACCTGATCGAGGCGGACCGGCCGCCCGGCCCGGCCGTCGCCCAGGTCGTCGGGCACCCGGAGTTCCGGGCGGTCAGCGACGCGCTCACCGCGTACGTCCAGGCGTACGACCCGGCCACCTGGCGCGGGCCGAGGGACGCCATGGCGCACGAGTTCTACCGCTGGGAGCGCACCGGCTGAGGGCCGGTGCCGGTCCGTCGAGCGGACACCCCGTCGGCCTGCGGCC
>NZ_JBHXKE010000250.1:5155-12845 GCF_042722765.1 Kitasatospora sp. NPDC058406 | reverse complement strand
GCCCCCGCCGGCCCTGCGCTACCCGGCGTTCCGGGCCGCGGGCCCGGCTTGGGGCGGGCGGGGGGGCCCCGGCCGGGCCTCCCCCCGCCCCGCGGCGCCGGGGCCCGCCACGCCGCCGGGCCCCCCCCCCAGGTCCGGGCCCGTCCGGACCCTGTCGCGGGTTCGGGCGCCTGCCGTACGTCCGGGCGCCTAGAGCTCGGTGAAGCCGCTCTCCATGATCGCGAAGGCGCGGTCGACCAGCTCGGCCATGTCCTCGGTGCCGCCGCTCTCGGCCCAGCGCAGGACGGCCTCCGTGGTGGCCGCGCCGAGCGAGGCGGCGGTGATCCGCATCGCGAAGGTCGGCTCCTGGACACCGGCCCGCCGCATCAGCACGGTGAGGTAGAGCTGCTGCGGGTCGTTGGCGGTGTCGCGCATCCGGGCCCTCAGCGCGGGGACTTCGGTGACCAGCCGCATCCGGACAAGGAGTTCCTCGCGCTCGTCCCGGACCAGTGTGCGGATCAGCCCGGTGAGGGCCTCCCGGCAGGAGCGCAGGAACGGTTCGTCAGTGGGCCGTGCCAGCAGGGCGGCGATCATCGCCGGGTCGTACTCGTCGGTGAGGACGACGTCCTCCTTGGTGGCGAAGTACCGGAAGAAGGTCGACTGCGAGACCTCGGCGGCGTCCGCGATCCGGTCCACCGTGGTGTTCTCGTAGCCCAGTTCGGCGAAGAGCCGGTACGCCTCGCGGCGGATCGCCCGGCGGGTCTTCAGCTTCTTCCGCTCGCGCAGCGACAGCGGCGCCGCCGGCATCGCCTGGACCGGATCGTCCGGGCCCGCCGGGGGTGCCGCTGTCGGCTGCGCTGCGCTCATACCTTCGATTATCCGTGATCGGCCGCGGGCGCGGCGGACGGTCCGGGACCGGTGCCGGGGCCGTCGGCGGCGGGCTCACCGGTGACCGCTCCGCCGACGGAGGGCTCGGCGGGCCCGGTGGGCTCGACGGACGGCATCCGGAGGGCGACCAGAACCGCCGACAGCACCGCGACCACCCCGGCGGTCAGCAGCACCGCCGTCATCCCGTGGACGTAGGCGGCGTGCGCGGAGGCGGCCAGTGACGGGTCCCCGGTGGAGGCGGCGACGGCGTCGGCGGCCACCACCGACTGCCCGGCCCGGTCCGCGGCGCCCGCCGGGAGCCCGGTGGTGTCCAGCGCTCCCCGGTACGAGCCGGCCAGCAGGCTGCCGAAGAGCGCGACCCCGATCGCCCCGCCCACCTGACGGAAGGTCTGGAGCAGCCCCGAACCGACGCCGGCCCGGGCGGGCGGCAGGGTGAGCAGCGCGGTGGCCTGGGCGGTGATGATCGACAGGCCCATGCCGAACCCGAGCAGGACCAGCCAGACCGCCGCCGGGCCGTAACCGTCGGAGGCGTCCGTCCGGCTGCCGATCAGCAGGGCTCCGGCCAGGACGGCCAGCCCGGCGGTGATCACCGGCCGGTGGCCGGTCCGGGCGACCAGCTTGTCGCTGAACCGGGCCGCCACCATCAGGCCGAGCATCATCGGCATCAGCCGCAGGCCGGTGCCGAAGGCGTCGGCGCCGAGCACGCTCTGGAAGTAGAGGGGCAGCACGAAGAAGGCTCCGTACAGCACCAGGGAGACCAGGGTCGCGGCCACCACCGACCAGCGGAAGGTGCGGTCGGCGAGCAGGGTGAGGTCGAGCATCGGGTCGGGCCGGCGCCGGCTGCGCCGCACCAGCGCGGTGAGCGCGACCAGCGAGCCGCCGATCGTGCCGAGGACCAGGGGGTCGGACCAGCCGCGCTCGGGGCCCTCGATGATGCCGTAGGTGAGCGCCGCCAGGCCGCCGGCGCCGAGCAGGGTGCCGAGCAGGTCGATCCGGGGTGCGGCGGGGTTGCGGGTCTCCGGCAGCAGGATCAGGCAGGCGGTGATGCCGATCGCGACCAGCGGGAGGTTGACCACGAAGATCGCGCCCCACCAGAAGTGCTGGAGCAGGAAGCCGCCGATCAGCGGACCGAGCGGGGTGCCGACGGCGAGGGCGGCGGCCAGGACCGCGGTGGCGCGGCGTTGCTCGGCGGCCGGGAAGATCCCGGGGATCACCGCCATGGACATCGGCATCACCAGCGCGCCGGCCAGGCCCATCGCGGCGCGCGCGGCGATCAGCGTGCCAGGGCTGTCGGCGAGCATGCCGACGGCGGAGGAGAGGCCGAACAGCGCGAGGCCCAGGGTGAGGACGAGGCGTCGGCCGAAGCGGTCGCCGATCAGCCCGGCGGGGAGCATCGCCGCGGCGAAGACCACGCTGTAGGAGTCGACGATCCACTGCTGCTGCCCGGTGGTGGCCTCCAACTGGGAGGCCAGGGTGGGCAATGCCACGTTGAGGACCGTCATGTCGAAGCTGATCACCAGGACGCTGAGGGCGACGGCGACGAGCGCGAGCCAGCGCCGCGGGTCGGGCCCGGGCGGGGCCGGGGCCCGGTCGGTGGGCGGGGTGGTCACGGACAACCTCCGGAGACCTGGAAGATGGTCGCTGTCAAATGACAGTAACCTCCAAAAGATGGCTCCCGTCAATGTCGGCCTCGGGTGGTCGTGCCGTCACGCTCCGTGATGTGTCCTGGAAGTGCGCGTTCCGCACATGGAATTGACGCAACGTTGATCTGTCGTTCGCCGCTTTCGGGCGGTTTCGGGTGACTGACGGTAGATAGGATGTGGCGGTCGGTCAGTGCGGGCCGATGCGTGCCGAGAGCGGAGAAGGGGTGGGGCGGCAGGAGCCGACCACGAGCCCGGCGCAGGAAGGGGAAGCCGAAATGGCTGGTCGGAAGTCGGGTGCCCAGATCTGGGGTGCCGCAGTGGTGGTGGGCTCGGCGCTGGCGGTGGTCGCGGCCTACCTGATCAACGGCGCCGCGCTGGTGCTGGCGGTCGCCGGGGTCGAGGTGCTGCTGCTGATGGTGTACGTCGGGCTGCGCTGGCAGCTGCTCCACCGGGCGGCCGAGCCGGGTGGACGGCCCCCGGCGCGCGGTCACCGGACGGCCGGCGGCAGTCCGGACGCCGCGCACTGCGAGCGCTGCCGGCGGGCCCGCGAGGCGATCGACGCGCGGCAGGCCGAGCGGCTCCGGCGGACTCTGCCGGGCCCGGGGCGCGAGCCCGCGGCGCCCGGCCGCCCGGTCCGCGAGCGCCGGTCGTACGAGCGTTCGGCCGGCCACCACCGGCCGGTGCGCGGAAGCCAGCCGCCGCACGACGCCCGCGGTGCGCACGACCCCCGCGGGGTACATGACCCCCGCGGGTCGCACGGCCCCGACGCGCGCGGCCCCGAGTCACGGGGGCACGAGTCCCGTGGTCACGAGACCGCGGTGACGCACGACCGCCCGGTCCGCGAGTGGACGGCCGAACGGGCGGCCGCCCGGTCCGCGGACCGGCCGACCGCCCGTCACGGGGCGCCGGGTTCAGCCGGCCGCGCTGTAGGCCGCCAGTGAGATCCCGACGTACTGCGTGATGAAGGCCCCGAGGGTGAAGGCGTGGAACACCTCGTGGAAGCCGAAGCGGCCCGGTGACGGATCGGGCCGCTTGAGCCCGTACACCACGCCGCCGACGCTGTAGAGCACGCCGCCGACGATCATCAGCACCAGGACGGCGACTCCGCCGGTGCGCAGGAAGTCGGGCAGGTAGAACGCGGCGGCCCAGCCCAGCGCGAGGTACACCGGCGTGTACAGCCAGCGCGGCGCGCCGACCCAGAACACCCGGAACGCGATCCCGGCGAGCGCCCCGCCCCAGACCGCCCAGAGCAGCAACTGCCGGTCGGCGCCGTCCAGCAGCAGGATGGTGAAGGGGGTGTAGGTGCCCGCGATGATCAGGAAGATGTTCGCGTGGTCCAGCCGGCGCAGGACCGCGTCGCCGCGCGGCCCCCAGGTGAAGCGGTGGTACACCGCGCTCACCCCGAAGAGCAGCCAGGCGCTGACCGAGTAGATCGCGCACGCGATCCTGGCGGGGCCCGGTTCGGCCAGGCAGATCAGCACGATCCCGGCGGCCACCGCGGCAGGGAACATTCCGGCGTGCAGCCAGCCGCGCCATGTCGGCTTGGGCTCGACACGCTCCGTGCTCTCCAGGAGCTCAGCAGTCATGTCCGCATGCTACCCGCTACCTACGGCTCCGTAGGTTACTGACGCGTAGGAAGTGTCGGCCGTCACTAGTTGGACGTTTTGGAGTATTCGAAGTCGGGGTGGCGGGACTCCGCACCCGCCGAAGGTGCTCGACTACTGGCCAGTAATTATCCTTACTGTAGTAAAAAATGCGCCAACTTTGCCTCCTTGCCGTATTCGGGGCCCGGACCCGGAGCTACGCTGCAATCACCCTCAAACCCCGCTACGCCATCTCCCCGCCGGGATGGCGTGAAGGAGCGATCGTGTCGAACGAGAACTCGGCTGCTCTCAGCGCCGCGCCCACCCGCCACCAGCGTCTGCTGGCCTGGGTGAGCGAGATCGCGGAGCTCACCCAGCCGGACCGCGTCGAGTGGTGCGACGGTTCGGACGAGGAGTACCAGCGCCTCGCGGACCTGCTGGTCGCCCAGGGCACCTTCAAGAAGCTCAACGAGGACAAGCGCCCCAACTCCTACTACGCCGCCTCGGACCCCACGGACGTGGCGCGCGTGGAGGACCGCACCTACATCTGCTCCGAGCAGGAGAAGGACGCCGGTCCGACCAACAACTGGAAGGCCCCCGCCGAGATGCGGGAGATCTTCCAGGGCGAGAACGGTCTGTTCCGCGGCGCGATGAAGGGCCGCACGATGTACGTCGTGCCCTTCTCGATGGGCCCGGTCGGCTCCCCGCTCGCCGCGTACGGCGTCGAGATCACCGACTCCGCCTACGTCGCGGTCTCGATGCGCGTGATGACCCGCATGGGCCGGGCCGTGCTGGACCAGCTCGGCGAGGACGGCGACTTCGTCAAGGCCGTGCACACCGTCGGTGCCCCGCTCGCCGAGGGACAGGCGGACGTCCCGTGGCCGTGCAGCTCCACCAAGTTCATCTCGCACTTCCCGGAGGCCAGGGAGATCTGGTCGTTCGGCTCCGGCTACGGCGGCAACGCCCTGCTCGGCAAGAAGTGCTACGCGCTGCGCATCGCCTCGACCATGGCCCGTGACGAGGGCTGGCTGGCCGAGCACATGCTCATCCTGAAGCTCACCCCGCCGGCCGGCCCCACGGGCGAGTCGGAGGTCAAGTACGTCGCGGCGGCCTTCCCGTCGGCGTGCGGCAAGACCAACCTCGCGATGCTCCAGCCCACCATCCCGGGCTGGAAGGTCGAGACGATCGGCGACGACATCGCCTGGATGCGCTTCGGCGCCGACGGCCGTCTGCGCGCCATCAACCCGGAGGCCGGCTTCTTCGGCGTCGCGCCCGGCACCGGTGTCGACACCAACGCCAACGCGATCGACACCCTCTGGGGCAACACGGTCTTCACCAACGTCGCGCTCACCGACGACGGCGACGTCTGGTGGGAGGGCCTCACCGACGAGAAGCCGGCCCACCTCACCGACTGGCGCGGTGACGACTGGACGCCGGAGTCCGGCACCCCGGCCGCCCACCCGAACGCCCGCTTCGCCGTCCCGGCCGCGCAGTGCCCGACCATCGCCCCCGAGTGGGAGGACCCGGCGGGTGTGCCGATCTCGGCCATCCTGTTCGGCGGTCGCCGCGCCACCGCCGTCCCGCTGGTGACCGAGTCCTTCGGCTGGCAGCACGGCGTCTTCCTGGGCGCCAACATCGCCTCCGAGAAGACCGCGGCCGCCGAGGGCACCGTCGGCGAGCTGCGTCGCGACCCGTTCGCGATGCTGCCCTTCTGCGGCTACAACATGGGCGACTACTTCGCCCACTGGCTGAAGGTCGGCGCCGAGGCGGACGCCGCCAAGCTGCCGAAGATCTACTACGTGAACTGGTTCCGCAAGAACGGCGCGGGCAAGTTCGTCTGGCCCGGCTACGGCGAGAACAGCCGCGTGCTCAAGTGGATCGTCGAGCGGCTGGAGGGCACCGGCGACGGTGTCGAGACGCCGATCGGCGTGCTGCCGACCGTCGAGTCCTTCGACCTCGCCGGCCTGGAGCTGTCGAAGGAGGACCTCGACCTGCTCTTCACCGTCGACGCCGACATCTGGCGCCAGGAGGCCGCGCTCGTCCCGGCCCACCTGGAACTGTTCGGCGACCACACGCCCACCGAGCTGTGGGACGAGTACCGAGACCTTGTCGCCCGCCTCGGCTGAGCCTGAGCCTCAGTAAGGCGAGTAAGTGGTCGGTGCGTGGCACGAATCGCGCACCGACGAGCGACAGGACGGCCGGAGCCCCGCCGGACGATCTTTCCCCGACCAAGGAGATCGTCCGGACCGGGACTCCGGCCGTAGCGCTTTTCCCGCCCGCGCCCGGCCCGCGCCCGGCCTGCGGTCCCGTCCGCGCCCGGCCTGCGTCAGGGCTGCGCGTAGCCGCCGAGGAAGGTGCCGATCCGGGTGACGGCGTCGGTGATCTCCTCCGGACGCGGCAGGGTGACCAGCCGGAAGTGGTCCGGCTCCGGCCAGTTGAAGCCGGTGCCCTGGACCAGCAGGATCCGCTCGGCCCGCAGCAGGTCGAGCACCATCTGGGCGTCGTCCTTGATCTTGTAGACCTTCGGGTCCAGCCGGGGGAAGGCGTAGAGCGCCCCCTTCGGCTTGACGCAGCTGACCCCGGGGATGTCGTTGAGCAGCCGGTAGGCGGCGTCGCGGGACTCCAGCAGACGGCCGCCGGGCAGCACCAGGTCCTTGATCGACTGCCGGCCGCCGAGCGCCGCGGCCACCGCGTGCTGGGCCGGCATGTTGGCGCAGAGCCGCATCGAGGCGAGCACGGTCAGGCCCTCGACGTAGCTGCGGGCGCGGTGGCGGTCGCCGGAGAGCACCATCCAGCCGGAGCGGAAGCCCGCGACCCGGTAGGACTTGGACATGCCGTTGAAGGTGACGCAGAACAGGTCGGGGGCCAGGGTGGCCAGCGGGATGTGCTCGGCGTCGTCGTAGAGGATCTTGTCGTAGATCTCGTCCGCGTAGATCACCAGCTGGTGCCGGCGGGCGATCTCGACCAGCCCCTCCAGCACCTCGCGCGGGTAGACCGCGCCGGTCGGGTTGTTGGGGTTGATGACGACCATCGCCCTGGTCCGGTCGGTCACCTTGGCCTCGACGTCGGCGAGGTCCGGGTACCACTCGGACTGCTCGTCGCAGCGGTAGTGCACGGCGGTGCCGCCGGCCAGCGAGACGGAGGCCGTCCAGAGCGGGTAGTCCGGGGCGGGGACGAGCACCTCGTCGCCGTCGTCCAGCAGGGCGGTCATGGCCAGCTGGATGAGTTCGGAGACGCCGTTGCCGAGGAAGACGTCCTCGACGTCCAGCCCGTGCAGGCCGCGCTCCTCGTAGTGCATGACCACGGCGCGGCGGGCCGAGAGCAGCCCCTTGGAGTCGCCGTAGCCGTGCGCGGAGGAGAGGTTGCGCAGGATGTCCTGGAGGATCTCCGGGGGCGCGTCGAAGCCGAACAGCGCGGGATTGCCGGTGTTGAGCTTCAGGATGCGGTGGCCCTGCTCCTCCAGCCGCATCGCCTCGTCGAGCACCGGGCCGCGGATGTCGTAGCAGACGTTGGCGAGCTTGCTGGACTGGATGACCTGCATGCCTGCCTACTTTAGGGGCAGAACCGGGCGGTCCGGCGCGTGTCGTGGGCCTGTCT
>NZ_JBHXKE010000250.1:0-5145 GCF_042722765.1 Kitasatospora sp. NPDC058406 | reverse complement strand
TGCCCCCATATTTTGGGGCATCACCGGGGGGGCCCGGCGCGTTAGGTGGCCCCCCCCCGGCCCCGCCCGGACGCTACTGCTCAGCCACTCCTTGGATCGGGAGGCGGAGGCGTCAGCTCGCCTTCCAGATCAGTGGCTGGGTGTCCAGAACGCTGCCGAAGGTGAGGAACTGCGGCGGTGTGTCGTTGGGCACGAGATAGACGGCACACTGCTGCTGGCTCTGGCCGTCGGCGAGCGTGCCGGGCTTCTTGCCGGAGTCGCAGGCCGGGATGGACTTCAGGATGGTCGGGGCCGCCAGGATGCCGGTCGCCTTGGCGTCGGTGTTCACCTTGAACCGCATCATGAAGTACTCGTCGTTCAGCGGGGCGCCCGTCCTGTTGGTGAACGAGACGGTCACGTAGTACGGCGTCTTGCCGGCGACGTCGGCGGGCTTGAAGTTGAACGGGGCGAGGTCGGCGGCGGTGCCCTTGACCACCGAGACCGGGGTCACGTCGGCCTTGGTCTTGCCGAGGTAGCTGCCGGTGGCGGTCAGCGGCAGCGGGTTCTCGAAGGTGATCTTGCTGCCGCCCCCGCTCGCCCCGCCGATCGGGTTGCCGCTGGTGGCGGCCGAGGGGGCGGGGTTGGCGGTCGCGGTGCCGCCGCCTCCCGCCGCGCCGCCGCCGGTGGCCGCCGGGGCCCCGGTGGGTGCGGTGGTCGGCGCGCCCGTGGGGGCCCCCGCCGGAGCGCCCGCCGTGGTGCCGGCGGCGGTCGGGGCGGCGACGACGGCCGGGTCGTCGTTCTCCGGCCCGCAGGCCGTCAGGGCCAGCGCCAGCGCCGCGACCGGGACGGCCGCGCGCAGAGTGGTCCGGTGCTTCGTCAAGGTGTGTCTCCCCCGTGGATGATGTGGTCGGTCGCGGCACCCGGATCAAGGGGTGCCGCCTGAGTCGGACGCGGACGGCGTCCGGCCGGTTCCTGACCGGGACCCGCCGGATCGTACCGTCGCCGCGCGGAGGGGGAGGACGTCGTGATCGCGAGCGTGGTCGGGGCCGTGCTGGCCGGTCTGCTGGCGGCGCCGGCACTGCGTGGCCTGGTGGTGCGGTACGCCGTGCCCGAGGGCGAGCCGTGGCGCACCACCTGCCCGTCCTGCGCGCGGGAGCTGCGCGGGCTGCCGCCGACCGGCCGCTGCCCGGGCTGCCGGACCGGGCTGGGCCCGGGCGCCTGGCAGGTGGAGGCGGTCACCGCCGCCGCGGCCGCCGCCGCGCTGACGGCCGGCCGGCCGTCCGACGCGCTGCTGCTGCTCTGGGCGGCCGGCGTCGGGGTGGTGCTCGGCTTCACCGACGCCCGGGTGCACCGGCTGCCGTACCCGCTGAGCTGGACGCTGGCGGCGGGGCTCGCGGTGCTGCTGACGGTGCTGGAACTGGTGGACGGCAGCCCGGACGTGCTGCTGCGCTGCCTGCTGGTGACGCTGGCGGCCGGCGCGCTGTTCGAACTGCCGGTCTGGCTGGGACTGATGGGCCCCGGGGACAGCGTGCTGGCACTCGGCCTCGGCGCGCTGCTCGGACGGTACGGCTGGTCCGCGGCGCTGACCGGGCTGATCACGGTCGTGCTGCTGGCCGGGCTCTGGTCGGTCGGCGTGCTGGTGGCGGCCCTGGTGCGCCGGCGTCCGGTGCGCGGCCGGGAGGTGCCGATGGGTCCGTTCCTGCTGCTCGGCACCTTGCTCACGGTCCTGGTCCAGCCGTAGCGCGGGGCGGCCCCGAGCTACGGCTGGACCGTGGCGCACCCGCCCCGGAAACGGCGGACGGGCCCGTCGTACCGGTCAAGGTACGACGGGCCCGGCGCCGACGCGCTGGCCCCACCCTCACGGGGCGGCGCGCCGTGGGGGATTACGGCATCTGGTGGACGAACGGGCCGACCGCGTTGGAGAACGCGTTGCCGTTGTTGGCGTCCCAGTTGGTGGACCAGGTCATCGCGCCGCGGATGGTCGGCCACTTGGCCGGCGGGACGAAGCTGCCACAGTTCTTGCCGGTGGCCAGGCAGTCCAGGGCGTTGTTCACGACGCTCGGCGAGACGTAGCCGCCGCCGGCCGCCTTGGAGGAGGCGGGGACGCCGATGCCGACCTGGTCGGGCCGCAGGCCGCCCTGGATGTGGGTGCAGACCTGGGCGGTGATGAAGTCGATGGTGCCCTGGTTGTAGACCTTGCCGTCGCAGCCGTTCATGCCGCCCGAGTTGTAGAACTGGGTGTTGACGACGGTCAGGATGTCCTTGGTGTTCAGCGCCAGCTGGAAGTAGGAGCCGGCGGTGGAGTACATCCCGATGGTCTCCGGCGCCATCGTCAGGATGAAGCTCGGGCCGACCTTGGCCTGCAGGGCGTGCAGCGCGTTGCCCAGGTGGGTCGGGTTGAGGCCGTTCTCCAGGTCGACGTCGAGGCCGTCGAAGCCGTAGTCCTTGATGACCGCGTAGGCGGTCTCGACGAAGGCGCTCGCGGCGGCCGCGTCGTTGACGTGGATGGCGCCGTTCTGGCCGCCGATGGAGATGATGACCTTCTTGCCGGCCGCCTGCTTGGCCTTCACGTCGGCCCGGAACTGGGCGTCGGTGTAGCCGCCGAGGCCCGCGGAGAGCTCCGCGTCCAGCTTGAAGGTGATGGCGCCGGGGCGGTTGGCGACGGAGTCGGCGAACGAGACCGCGATGATGTCGTACGCGCTCTGGACGTCGCTCAGCTTCTGGAGGTTGTTGCCCTTGTTGTCGAAGTTGTGCCAGTAGCCGGTGACGACGTGCTTCGGCAGGCCGGTGTTGGGGTTGCCGGTGCTGGTCGCCGTGGGGGTCGGCGTGACCGTCTGGGTGGGGGTCGGGGTGACGGTCTGGGTCGGCGTCGCGGTGGCCGTGGGGGAGGCCGTCGTGGTCGGCGTGGCCGTGGCGGTCGGCGTCGGGGTGGGGGTGACGGTCGGGGTGGGGGTCGGGGTGGTGGTCCCGCCCGGGCCGCTCAGCACGACGTCGTCGGCGAGGTAGGCGCTCTGGCCGTACCAGCCGTGCAGGTAGAGGGTGAGGCTGGTGGCGTTGGCGCCGGTGGTGAAGGTGGTGGAGAGCTGGTTCCAGCTGTTCTGGTTGGACCAGGCGCTCGGGTCGGTGCCGCCGGTGCCGCGCGCGCCGAGGTAGACGTACGGACCCTGGACCCAGGCACTGAGGGTGTAGCTGGTGTTGGGCAGCACGCTGATGGTCTGGGTGCACTCGGCGGTGTCCGCGGCGCCCGGGGTGGCCTGCAGCGCGCCGGCACCCGAGTGGACCGGGGTGGTGACGACGCGGGCGGCGCCGGTACAGGTCCAGCCGCTCAGCGAGCCGGAGTCGAAGCCACCGTTGCCGACGAGGTTCCCGGCGGCGGCGTTGGCGCCCCCGGCGAAGAGGGCGAGCCCGGTGCCGGCCAGCGCGAGGGCGGTGGCGCCGGCGGCGAGGGCGGGGAGGGGGCTGCGCCGACGCTTGTGCGCGGGCTGGTTCAGCGTACGGGCCATGGAGGTGCGCTCCTGTGGGGAGGAGCGGCCGCCGCGGTGGGGGGCGCGGCGGCCGCGTGTGGGGGAGGGGAGGTCCGCAGTACTGCCTCGGTGGGGCGGTCCGGTTGTGTTCGTTCCGCCTTGGGTCAAAAGCTGGACTAGACCATTAGTGGTCGTCAAGCATTGAACCGTCGGCTTACGGATTCCTTAAGGAATCGGAGACCGTTCCGTATCCGGCGCCCCTGTGGACACCCGGGGTTCTCGCGGGCGCCTTCCGGCCATCCGGGCCACACGCGTCGCAACAGACTCCGCACCGGACCGTGACCCTCCCGGGACCTGCGGCTTTCCTTGCCGACACAACGCGGGAGTAGGCTGCGCCGGGGGTTGTGAAGCACCCGGTGAAGTGAGCACGGAGGGGCCGAAAAGCATGGGTCTGCGCGATGTCGTCGAACGCACGCCGGGTCTGCGCACCCTGCTGGACGGGATGTACGGCCTGTACGGCCGTCGGGTCGAGGTGCACCTCGCCCGAACCCCGCACCACATCGGCGTGATCCTCGACGGCAACCGCCGCTGGGCCAAGGCGACCGGCGGGTCCACCGCCTACGGTCACCAGCGCGGGGCCGACAAGATCAGCGAGTTCCTCGGCTGGTGCGACGAGACCCACGTCAAGGTCGTCACCCTGTGGATGCTCTCCACCGACAACCTCTCCCGCCCGGCCGGCGAACTGGTCCCGCTGCTCGGGATCATCGAGGACGCCGTCACCAACCTGGCCGCCGCCCGCCGCTGGCGGGTCAACCCGGTCGGTGCACTGGACCTGCTGCCGCAGCACACCGCCGACGTCCTCAAGAAGGCCGCCGAGGAGACCGCCGGGATCGACGGGATCACCGTGAACGTGGCCGTCGGCTACGGCGGCCGGCACGAGATCGCCGACGCCGTCCGCTCGCTGCTCCAGGAGCACGCCGGGCGGGGCACCTCGATCGAGGAGTTGGCCGAGATCCTCGACGTCGAGCACATCGCCGAGCACCTCTACACGAGGGGGCAGCCCGACCCCGACCTGGTCATCCGCACCTCGGGCGAGCAGCGGCTCTCCGGCTTCCTGCTCTGGCAGAGCGCGCACAGCGAGTTCTACTTCTGCGAGGCGTACTGGCCGGCCTTCCGGAAGGTCGACTTCCTGCGGGCGCTGCGCGCCTACGAGGAGCGGCACCGGCGGATGGGACTCTGACCCGGCGCGTACCGCGACCGCGGTCGAGGAGGCCCGGCCCGCCCGGGAGCGCCGTGCGGGCACGGCCGGAGGGGCTGACTGAGACTGACTGAGGGGCTGACTGAGGGGCCGCCGGGCGGGACCGGTCGCCGCCCGGGCGGAGAGCGCCGTAGGGGCTGATCTACCCGGTGGCGGGGCGAGGCCAAACGTTCACCGGCAATGATCCGTCAGTTCGCCGAGGACGCGAATGCACCGCCCCCCGCCTGGGAATACTCCAGGCAGACCGGCCCCGAGGCCACCGGGGCAGCGGGGGCCGGCTTGCCGCGGATGACGCAGGGTCATCCGCCCTGGAGGCCTAGTGGTCAGTTCCAAGAGCCGCCGGACACCAGACCGGCGCACGTACGTTCTCGACACCAGCGTGCTCCTGGCGGACCCTCTCGCCATGACCCGCTTCGAGGAGCACGAGGTCGTTCTCCCGGTGGT